>JAYNIC010000029.1:13633-15692 GCA_038108715.1 Candidatus Nanopelagicales bacterium
CTTCAACAGCTCCGTGGGCGTCGCGTACCACTCGCCCGTAGCCGCTGGGATCGTCGAGAACGGCACTCAGCAGCGTCGCCGCAGCGTGCGAACTCGTGTGCGAATCAACGAGTGCCTCGACCGTTTGTCCGGTAAGGAGCGGTGTGTCGCCGCTGAGAACGATCACCGGTCCCGGCGTGAACGCATGCTCGGCAACGAGGGCCGACATCGCAATCCGCACTGCGTGGCCAGTCCCGCGCTGCTCCTCCTGGACCACGGTGTCCGCCCAGGGCGCAACCTCCTCCAGATGCGCGAGTACTTGATCTCGCCCGTGGCCGACGACCACGACCACATGGGCAGGGTCAACCGCGGAAGCGGCTTCGAGAACGTGCCCGATCAGGCTGCGCCCGGCAATGGCGTGCAACACCTTCGGCGTTGAGGACTTCATCCGCTTGCCCTCGCCCGCGGCGAGGATGATGACGGCGGCGGGCCGAGACTCGGTCACGGGCGTCATCCTGCCACCGGCACGGGCGCGCGTCCCGAAGTGGTCCGAACGCATGGGGTAACGGCGCGAAGCTCCCCGGGGAGGGGTCGAACCTCCGTTGACGGATTCAAAGTCCGCTGTCCTGCCACTAGACGACCGGGGATGGGCTTGTCGAACTCTAGAACGTCGAACGGGTGGGTCCTTGACGGGCTAACCTACGGCACCGTAACCTACGCAACCGTAGGTACCTGATGGGATGGAGTATCACCGGTGACCGCACAGATCGAACTACCCGCATCCAGCGAGTTGTCACCTCGGGAGCGTTCCGCGCTCGCCGAGCCGCTCACCACGACGAGCACCTCGATGCGGATCACCATCGGCGTCTTCATCGTGGTGCCCCTTCTCGCGGTGCTCGTGGCCATTCCGGTTGCTTGGGGAGGCTGGCTCGGGTGGGTCGACATCGCCCTAGCGGCGGTCTTCTACGTGGTCACCGCCATGGGGATCACGGTCGGCTACCACCGCTTCTTCACGCACGGATCGTTCAAGGCGGCACGCTGGCTCAAGATTTCCCTGGCGGTTGCCGGCTCCCTCGCTCTCGAAGGCTCCATCGACCAGTGGGTCGCAAATCATCGCAAGCACCACAAGTACTCCGATGAGGTTGGTGACCCCCACTCGCCTTGGCGTTTCGGCACCTCGCGACGCGCCGTCGCCAAGGGGCTGTACTACGCCCACATGGGCTGGCTCGTCGATGACTTCAACGCGCCCGTGGACCGCTATGCACCTGACATCGCGCAGGACCGGGATCTGCGCGCGCTATCGCGGTGGTTTCCCGCAGTCGTCACCACGACCCTGCTCCTGCCCGCGCTGCTCGGTGGCCTCATCACCTGGTCCTGGATCGGCGCCCTCACCGCCTTCTTCTGGGCCGGCTTGATCCGGGTCGCCCTCGTTCATCACGTCACGTGGTCGATCAACTCGGTGTGCCACGTGTTTGGAAAGCGCCCGTTCGACTCCCGGGACCAATCGGCGAACGTGTGGTGGCTTGCGGTGCCATCCCTGGGTGAGTCCTGGCACAACCTGCACCATGTCGAGCCGACGGCGGCCCGACATGGAGTTCTCACCCGGCAGTTCGATCTCAGCGCCGAGATCTTGCGACTGTGGGAGCGCATGGGGATCATTCACGACGTTCGCTGGCCCAGGCCCGAACGCATCGTCGCCAAACTCGAAGACCCCTCCCTCGCGCACCGCGTTCGCGGATATCGCCGTTCGACGACAACACCAGCATGACCGGCGAAGAATCCGTCTCCGCGCAGGAGTCAACAGTCACCGAGTTGGTCGTCAGTCGGCGGACTCCACGCCGAGCCGAGAAGCGCGAGCGCATCCGGATGAGCGGCCAGGAGCGTCGAGAGCAACTTCTCGACGTGGGCCGGCGATTGTTCGCCAAGAAGGGATTCGAGGCCGTCTCCGTCGAAGAGATCGCCGCCAAAGCGGGTGTCTCCAAACCGGTGGTCTACGAGCACTTCGGCGGCAAGGAGGGTCTCTACGCCGTCGTCGTCGATCGCGAGATGGGCTACCTGCTGGACTCGATCACCACCGCAC
>JAYNIC010000030.1:0-416 GCA_038108715.1 Candidatus Nanopelagicales bacterium
CCCTCAAAGCTGGCCGAAGATCGTCACGCTTGGCGTGAACGCGACGTCCACCTCGCGCACGATCTCCGTGCCGGGCAATGCGCGGAACCTCGATCTGTGCAACATAACGGAGACGTCCACCGGGATCACTCCTGATGATGCTGGCTCCATCAAGCCGACATGGAACGGCAAGAAGTGGAAGTCCACGGCCACCAAGTCGTTGCTCCTCGGAGAAACCGCCAAGGTCACGTCCACCGCCACCTCGGGCGCGCCCGTCACTCAGACGACGTCAGCGCCCTGCGCTCTGTCCGGGAAGAAGCTGACCGCCGACCGCGAAGGAACATGCACAGTTAGCTTCACCGCGGAAGGGACACCGACGGTCAGTGTCGTGACGACGTACCCCCTCGGCGAATCCGTGGGAACCATCCCTGGGCGGA
>JAYNIC010000030.1:426-4983 GCA_038108715.1 Candidatus Nanopelagicales bacterium
AGCGAACCGTGCGAGTGACAGCTACCCCGCCGTGCCCGCTCGACGTGTCCGCGGCCAAGTCTGTCCCGGCCAACGGGACCACGCTGCTCATCCGGAGCGTCGCGACCGGCGATGGTTGCGGCATCACCGACATCGAAGTGACCTGTCCGACCGCGCGAGCCACGCCGCGCGGCGACTACGGCTGCACCGTGCGGCGCGAGTCCAACGACAGGGTCTATGTGACGACGTACGGCAAAAAGAACCTCACGGTGACGGCGAAGATCGTCGCCACCGGCCCGGATCACACCAAGACGACGTGGACGCGCACGTGGTCGGTGACGTAAGGGCGTCGGTAGCGCCGGGAAACCGAGGGTGCAAGGCCCAATTCCGCAGTTTCGAGTCGCATTTCACGCCGGGACAGCCGGACGAACGCCACCCACTCAGTAGTAGCACGGTGCTCCCGACTTGCTTCGCCTGAGACACTTCGGACATTCGCCATCTAGGAGGCAGCGTGAGCGAGCCCAATGGTCCATCATCCGGCCTGAGCCGTCGTCGGCTCCTGCAAGCGGCCGGTGCCGCCGGTCTCGCCGCGGGAGTCGGCGCCGCTGCTGCCCAGTCGGCCTCAGCGGCCCCCCTGCCGAAGTTCAAGCCTCGCGGCCGGCTCAAGCGCCGCCCGAACTTCCTCATCCTCATGATGGACGAGCAGCGGTACGCCCCGTTCTATGAGAACGCCGAGACCAAGGCCTGGCGCGAGGCCAACCTGCACGCGCAGAACTTCCTGCGCCGCAAAGCGTTCGAGTTCACCCACCACCACGTGATGTCGGTGGCGTGCCAGCCAAGCCGTGCCTCGGTCTACACCGGCCAGTACCCCTCCCTGCACGGCGTCGCACAGACCTCAGGCGCCGCCAAGAGCGCCATCGAGGAGGACCTGCTCTGGCTCGACCCGACCACGGTCCCCACGATGGGCAACTACTTCCGTGCCGCCGGCTACAACACCTTCTGGAAGGGCAAGTGGCACATCTCCGATGCCGACCTCTACCAGCCCGGCGGCTACAACCCACTGCCGTCGTACACCGACACCGGCGCCCGCGATCCGTACCTCGAGGACATGTACCTTGAGGCCCAGCGGCTCGCACAGTACGGGTTCGAAGGATTCATCGGACCGGAGCCGCATGGCAGCAATCCGTTGAACTCAGGATCATCCGGTCCCCGTGGCGAAGGCCGCGATGAGGTGTACGCCGAACTCGGCGTGCAACAGCTGCAGCGCCTTCGCCGTTCGAAGAAGCCGTGGTTGCTCGTGACGTCCTTCGTCAACCCACACGACATCACCCTCTGGGGCAACCTGGCCCTCGCTGGCAGCCTGAGCGGCCCCGGTGGGTTCTACCTCGCCCAGCAGCTCATCGGCTCCAATGTGCCGGACCGACTCTTCACCGACGACTACACCCGTTCGGCGAGTGAGGATCTGACGACCAAGCCCGACGCCCAGGCGAGTTTCGTGGCGAGGTATCCCGACGGCTTCCAGCCGCTGACCAACAACGACGCCTACCACCGCTTCTACTACCAACTCCAGAAGAACGTCGACATCCAGATCAAGAAGGTCATCGACGCACTAACTGCCAATGAGGATCAGTACCGCGAGACCATCGTCATCTACCTGTCTGACCACGGTGAGATGCTCGGCGCGCACGGCGGCATGTTCCAGAAGTGGCACGCGGCGTACGACGAGATGCTGCGAGTTCCCTTCATGTTCCACAACCCGGTGCTCTTCCCCGAAGCGCAGTCAAGCGACATCCAGACCTCGCACGCTGATCTGCTGCCGACGATGCTCGGCCTAGCCGGCCTCAACGAGTCCGCGCTGGCCCGCAAGCTCAATAGCACGCACACGCAGGTGCGTCGCCTGGTGGGTCGCGACCTCTCGCCGGTCCTTCTCGGTGAGCGCGACCCGAAGTCCGAGGTGAGCACCCCGGTCTACTTCATGACCGACGATCAACCGTTCAAGGGCGACAACGCCGTATCGCTCCTCGGTCTGTCATATCGACCGGTCGATCAGCCGAACTGCGTCGAGACGGTCGTCACCTATCTGCCGACCGGGGCCGACGGAGCGCAGGAGCGGTGGAAGTACTCGCGTTATTGGGACAACCCGCAGTGGTGGACCACCCCCAACACCCAGGATGTGCAGACATTCGTACCCGGTCTGGTCAACAAGCCTGGCCCGCGCGTCGCCGAGACGACGGTCAAGGCACTCAACCCCACCGGCGATCAAATCGGGCCGCCCGACGATCAGTTTGAGATGTACAACGTCACGGCGGACCCCGGCGAGATGGACAACCTCTACAGCAACCCGGACTATGCCGACATCCAGTCCAAGCTCGCCGGCATCCTCCAGGCCGAGCGCACGGCCAAGCGCCTACAGCCGACGATGCAGCCGTGGGCCGACGGTTCGATGCGCCAGGTCCCGTTCATCCCGGGAGTCTCGAGCTCCTAGATATCGGCACGGCCTAAACTTCGCAGGCAAGCGCTTCTGTCGCGGTCGCGGTCATCGTGCATCCAGTGTGACCAGAATTCGTGCAGGGGCTGGGCGTCAGACCGCGCAGCTAGTGTCGTGTCATGGGAGCCCGGGTTCGATTCACGCTGGCAACCTTGCCGGCGCTGTCCACAGCCCGGGTTCGATTCACGCTGGCAACCTTGCCGGCGCTGTCCACAGCCCGGGCTCGATTCACTCGTCGTCAATGACTCACGACATGGTCGACCTAGTGCGGCCGACGCAGACAGCGAGCCACCCACCACAATGAGCGCATGGCCCCCCGCAACCTCGTCAACTTCGATGGGGTGTCCAAGGCCTACGGCGAGAAGCCGCTGCTCAATGACGTCTCACTTGGCGTTGGCGAGGGCGAGCGCATCGCGGTCGTTGGGCGCAATGGCGCGGGCAAGAGCACGCTGCTCGCCGTCATGGCCGGACTCGAGCCGCCCGACTCCGGGCGCGTGACGCTCGGTTCCGATGTCCATGTCGCGGCGGTCTCCCAGGCCGAGCAGTTCGACGCGGCGGTAACCATCTCTGACTACGTGGTGCCCGGCCTTGACGTCCACGAGTGGGCCACCCAATCGCGCATCCGCGAGGTCCTTGACGGTCTCCTCGGCGGCTTCGACGAGTCCTCCCTCGGCCGCACCCTCGGCAACCTCTCCGGTGGTGAGCGGCGACGAGTCCAGCTCGCGCGGGCCCTCATCGCAGACGCCGATCTGCTGTTGCTCGACGAACCCACCAACCACCTCGATGTCGAAGTGATCGCCTGGCTTGCCGACCACCTGCGCAATCGGCCACGCCTCGCGCTCGTCATCGTCACCCACGATCGCTGGTTCCTCGACGCCCTGTGTGATCGCACCTGGGAGGTTGTGGGCGGCGACGTCGAGGAGTACGACGGCGGCTACTCCGCCTACGTCCTGGCCAAGGCCGAGCGATCTCGACAGGCGGCTGCGACGGAGGCCCGACGACAGAACCTGCTGCGCAAGGAACTCGCCTGGCTACGGCGCGGTCCACCCGCGCGTACGTCGAAGCCGAAATTCCGCATCGACGCGGCCAACGAACTCATCAGCAATGAGCCCCCACCCCGCGACAGCGTCGAACTGCTGTCCTTCGCCAACGCGCGCCTGGGCAGGGTCGTCGTCGAGTGCCAAGATGTCACCGTCAGCGCCGGCGATCGCGTCCTTCTTGACCACCTCACCTGGAATATCGGCCCAGGTCAACGCATCGGCCTCCTCGGCGCGAACGGCTCGGGCAAGACCACGCTGATCCGCACCCTTCTCGGTGACCAGGAGCCCGCGGCCGGAACTGTCGTGCGCGGTTCGACCGTCAAGCCCGGTCTGCTGTCGCAGCACTTGGAGGAACTTGACCCATCTCTGCGCGTCCTTGAGGCCGTCGAGGAGGTCGCCCGTCGGGTCGAACTCGGCAAGGACCGTGAACTCACCGCGTCGCAGCTATGCGAGCGCCTCGGGTTCGGATCGGATGCGCAGTGGACTCCGGTGGGCGATCTCTCCGGTGGCGAACGACGCCGACTGCAGCTGACTCGACTCCTTATGTCAGGCCCAAACGTGCTCATTCTCGATGAGCCCACCAATGACTTCGATGTGGAGACACTCGCTGCCCTGGAGGATCTCCTCGACGGCTTCGGCGGAACGCTGCTGATCGTCTCCCACGACCGCTACTTCCTCGAGCGCGTATGCGACGACTTCTACGCGCTCCTTGGCGACCAACACCTCACCCATCTCACCGGGGGCGTGGAGGAATACCTGAGTCGTCAGTCGAGTAGGCAATCACGGGGCACAACGCCCGCCACCGACGTGACGCCAGAGTCCTCGGCTCCCCGCGTATCGCAGGCCGAGGTCCGGGCACGCGCGAAGGAATTGGCGCGAGTCGAGCGGGCGATGGCCAAGGCCGAGGAGGCCGAACGCGCGATTCACGACCAGATGGCGGAGGCCTCGACCGATCACGCTCGCTTGGCCGACCTCAATCGGGAGTTGCAGGAAGCGCAGCGACGTACGGCCGAGCTCGAAGAGGAGTGGCTCGCCCTGGCCGAGTGATCG
>JAYNIC010000030.1:4993-13770 GCA_038108715.1 Candidatus Nanopelagicales bacterium
GTTGTGAGTCGTGCTAGTTACCGGAGCAGGGCGCGCTGTAGTCATACGCCGCTGCCGTGGGGCCGACGTAGCCGACGAGCAGCGTCTCGATCCCGAGCGCGGCATCCTCGGATGGGATATTGACCGACACCGAGCGATCGACGTCCGCGGGCGGACCCCCGACGAGCGAGTTCGGCAGGGCTCCCTCGTAGTCGACCTCGACGCCACCCTGAACGGCCGCCACGAGGCCTTCGCGGGTGAGATCGCCATTCGCGGCTGCCTTCGCCAGCGCCGCCTTCAGCGGGTACTGCCACACCCAGCCGTAGGTGTAACCGTCATTGGCGGGCAGCACACCCTCACCGAGTTGGGCCTGCATAGCGTCCATCGCTGCCGACGGAGTGCCGAAGGAGCCCGTGGTGCCGACGTTGGTGAAGGCGGCTAGGAGTGCAGGCGCCGCCGCCGTCTGCAGGAGCAGCGGATTCCACGTGGGAGCTGCCCCGAGGAACTGGCCCTTGAAGCCCGAGGCGACGGACTTGCCGACGATCTCCGCGACCTCGGCAGGGCCGGTGCCAATGGCGACCATGTCAGCGCCTGACTCCAGGATCTGCTGCACGGCCGCGTCCTGATTGCCGGCAATGGCGTTAGGAGCCGACTCGATGAAGCCGGCGAACTCAACGCCGTTCGCCGCTGCCCACGCCTCCGCGCCGGCGGCGTAATCACCACCGAAGTCTCCCGGCGGCCCGACCGCCACGACCTTGCTGATCGGCGACTTGTTCTCGGTCCACCAGTCCAGGCCGCTCATGGCCTGCATGCAGTACGACGAGCCCGACTCGAGCAGGACTCCGCCGTCGGTCTCCGGGAACTGCCAACCAGACCACCATGAGGCCGGCACGCCGATGACGTTGTCAGCCTCCATGTCGGGCAGGATCGCCTGCGTCTGCGGAGTGCCCAACGTCTGTGCAAGGGCAAGGATGTTCGACTCGATCGAGCGGTACTCCTGGCTGTGCACGGCCGGGTCGTACTTGTTGTCGCGCGCATTAGCCGCGATGTTGACGTCGAAGCCGGAGATGCCACCCTGCTGATTGACGTAGGTCCAGAAGTCCTGCTGGCCAGTTACCACCTGCGTCGCGAGCGGCGCAAAAGGCCCCTCGGTGAGATCGGAGAGCACGCCGAGGTAGATGCAGCCGTTGTCCGGATTGATGGCTTCCGGACATGGCTCATCGGTGACCCCGACGTCGAAGGCGATGTCGCCTCGAGGATTCGCCTCACTGGACGACGAGGACCCCTCGGTCGGCGAACTATCGCCACCCCCGCCCCCGCAACCGGCCAGGACCAGGGCAACGACCCCCGCACCAGCCAGCGTCTTCACCAAGCGATGTGGCACCACGATTCCTCCTTCGCGCCCTGCCCGGCGCACGCCCCGGGCCACTATTCGCACTCTGCCAGGCTTTTGGCCGACGCGCATGCGAACTTCGCCGCGCGGAACCGCAATTTCTTGGCAGGATGGCAAGACTGATGGGCGGACTGCGCCCTGGGAGGAGCGTCATCCGGTGCTGACCGTCGAGAACCTCGAGGTGGTCTATGAGGACGTGATCCAGGTCCTCAAGGGTGTGAGCCTCCAGGTCCCGGAGGGCTCCATCGTGGCACTCCTCGGCCCTAATGGGGCCGGCAAGACGACGGTGCTGCGGGCGATCACCGGTCTGCTCGATGTCCACCGAGGCCGCATCACCAAGGGGCGAGTCACCCTCGATGGAACCGACATTGAGTCGCTGCCCGCCCCCCGGATCGTCCAAGCGGGCATCGGACAGGTCATGGAGGGCCGTCGCATCTTCCGCGAGTTCACCGTGGAGGAGAACCTCAAGGCGGGAGGCCACACTGCGTCGCGAGCAGACATCTCCGAAGGCCTCGATCGGGCGTATTCGATGTTCCCCGTGCTCGCCGAACGCCGCAAGCAAACGGCCGGCTACCTGTCCGGCGGTGAGCAGCAGATGCTGGCCATCGGTCGCGCCCTCATGTCCAAGCCCCGCTACCTCCTGCTCGATGAGCCATCCCTCGGAGTTGCGCCGAAGATCGTGCAACAGCTGCGCGACCTCATCGTGCAAATCAACTCAGATGGCACCACCGTGCTCCTCGTTGAGCAGAACGCCACGATGGCGCTCTCCATCGCGACCCACGGCTACGTCCTCGAGACCGGTCGCGTGGTGATGGACAAGCCGGCGGATGAGCTCCGCGCCGACGACGACATTCGCGAGTTCTACCTCGGGCTCCGCGGAGAGGAGCGTGGTTCGCTGCGCGACGTCAAGCAGTACCGACGCAGGAAGCGGTGGTTGAGTTGAGCGCCGACACACTTCTCGACGCACGGGGAATCTCGCTCTCCTTCGGTGGGACGCGTGCCATCCGCGACGTCAGTTTCGACGTCACACGCGGAGAGCTGTTCGCCATCATCGGGCCTAATGGGGCGGGCAAGACCTCGATCTTCAACTGCATCAGCGGCGTCTACCGACCGCAAGAGGGCTCACTGCGCTTAGACGGCGACGAACTCATCGGCATGGCGCCCGAGAGCATCGCCAAACTCGGGGTTGCCCGCATGTTCCAGAACATCGAACTATTCGACAACCTCACCGTGCTCGACAACCTGATGCTCGGTCGAGCCCTGCACATGGATTACTCGATCGGCTCAGCCTTCATCTTCAGTCGCACGGTGCGCCGCCAGGAGTCGGAAAACCGCGAGGCGGTCGAGCGCATCATCGACTTCCTCGATATCGAAGGCCAAAGGAACTTCCCCGTGGGCATGCTCCCGTACGGCGTCAAGAAGCGGGTCGAACTCGGTCGCGCTCTCGCGATGGAGCCCACCTTGCTCCTCCTTGACGAGCCGGTCGCCGGCATGAACGTCGAGGAGACCGAGGACATGGCGCGATTCATCCTCGACGTCCGCGCGGAGATGGGTGTCACGATGATCCTGGTCGAGCACGATATGGGTCTGGTCATGGATCTTGCCGATCGCGTTCTCGTGCTCGATTTCGGTGAGCGCATTGCCCTCGGCGAGCCGGCGCAGGTGCAGGCTGACCCCAACGTCATCCGCGCCTACCTCGGCGAAGACCTCACCGGCGTACAGACGGAGGCATGATGACCGCGATTGCGGACTCGACCACGCGCACCTGGACCCTCGTCGGGGCGGTCTCCCAGCGAGCGACCACCTCGCCCGACGCCGTGGCCATGCGCGCCAAGCGCCTCGGTATCTGGCAGGACGTCACCTGGGCGGACTACGCCGACCAGGTCAGCCTGGTCGGACATGCACTGCTGTCCCTCGGCATTGATCCCGGCGACCGGGTCGCCGTCCATTCGGAGAACCGACCCGAGTGGCTGTTCGCCGACCTCGGCACCAACGCCGTTCGCGGAATCACCGTCGGGCTCTACCCGACGAATCCGGCCCCGGAGGTCGCCTATCTCCTCGCCGACTCCGGTGCACGGGTCCTGATTGCCGAGGACCAGGAGCAGGTCGACAAAGCCTTGCTTATCGAGGCCGAATGCCCGGCACTCGAGCACATCGTCTACCTCGAGCCGCGAGGTGTGGCGAACATCGACCACCCCAAACTCATGGGCTGGGAGGACTTCATATCCCGGGGCCGCGCGCACCGCGAGGCCCATCCGCGCGCCTTGGAAGATCTCGCGGCCGCCGCGGAGCCCGAGGACGTCGTCACCTTGGTCTACACCTCCGGTACGACCGGACCACCCAAGGGCGCAATGCTCTCCAACGCCAACGTCGAGTTCGCGAGTTCGGTGATCGTCGATGGCGGCGGTCTGTACGACCCGCCGCCCAACCCCAGCGACGTGATCTTGTCCTACCTGCCGTTGTGCCACGTGGCCGAGCGCGCGGTCACCACCTGGACCAACGCCGTCTCCGGCGCCGTCGTGCACTTCGCCGAATCGATCGACACCGTCACGGTGAACATCCGCGAAGTGCAGCCCACACTCTTCTTCGCCGTTCCCCGGATCTGGGAAAAGCTCAAAGCCGCCGTCGAGGTGCGCATGGCCGCTGCCTCACGCATCAAGAAGGCCAACTACGCCCTCTGGATGCGGGTCGGCCAAGGCATCGCCACCTCCATGCTGGCCAACGGCGGACGCCACACGCTGTGGAGCCGCATCCGCTACGGAATCGGCTACGTATTCCTCTACCGCGCCCTGCGCGAGCGCCTCGGCCTGCGCCGCGTACGCGCGGCCGCGTCAGCCGCCGCGCCCATCTCCCCCGAGGTGCTGTTCTTCTTCTTCACGATGGGCGTTCCCATCAATGAGTTGTACGGCATGACCGAGAACAGCGCCGTCGCGACAAGCAACCGTCGCGGTCGCATCAAGCTCGGCACCGTCGGCGAGCCACACCCGGGTGTCGAGATCGCCCTAGCCGAGGGGAGCGGGGAGATCCTCACCCGCCATCCCGGCACGTTCGTGGGCTACTGGGGCAATCCAGACGCCACAGTGGAGTCCATTGACGCGGACGGCTGGCTGCACACCGGTGACGTCGGCGAATGGGTCGATGGCACCCACCTGAAGATCGTCGACCGAATCAAGGACATCATCATCACGGCCGGCGGCAAGAACATCTCCCCCTCGGAACTCGAAAACGCCCTCAAGGCATCACCGTTCATCCGCGAGGCCATCGTCATCGGCGACCAGCGCCCTTACCTGACCGCGCTCATCGGTATCGAGGAAGACACCGTCGGTCAGTGGGCGCGCGCCAAGCGCATTCCCTATACGACGTATCGGGACCTGTCCGAGCGCGAAGAGGTCCTCAAGCTCGTGCAGGGGATCATCGCCAAAGTCAATGAGGGCACGGCCCGAGTCGAGAACATTCGCAAGTTCCGCATGCTCACCAAGGCTCTCGACCACGAGGACGGTGAACTCACGGCCACCCAGAAGGTGAAGCGGTCGGCCCTGACCCAGACCTTCGCGCCGCTCATCGACGACATGTACTCCGGTACCGATCGGCTACCCGGCGGTGACCAAAGCGACGTCATCGTCGTTTCACGCGGGGAGGCCTAGCCGTGGAGGATTTGATCGCGTCCCTCGTCCGGGGCTTCGGGCTCGGCGGCCTCTATGCACTGCTCGGCGTCTCGTTCGTCATCGTCTACCGAGCAACCGGAGTCATCAACTTCGCGACGCCGGCACTGATGATCCTCGGCGCCTTCTTCACCGGCTCCTTCGGCAACGCGATCGGCCTCCCCTTCTGGCTCTCGATCCTGCTCGGCATGGCGGTCATGGCCATCATCGGCATGATCATCGAGCGTGTGGCCCTGCGGCCGATGGTCGGCAGACCGGCGTTCTCCGCGGCCACGGTCACCGTGGGAATCTTCATCATCCTGCTCATCGTCGCGGGCCGACTCATCGGATCGGAACTCCTCACCGTTAACGACCCCTTCGGCCTGAACACGATCGACGTACTCGGTGCGCGACTCTTCACCATCGACATCGCCCGCCTGGTGATCGCGCTCGCGGCCATCGGCGTCGTCGGACTCTTCCTCACCCGCTCCCGCACCGGCCTGGCGATGCGCGCCACCGCCTTCGATCAGGAGACCAGTCTCGCGCAGGGCATCAACGTCGGCCGCATGTTCGGACTGTCGTGGGGTATTGCCGCAGCTATGGCCGCACTCGCCGGCGCCCTGCTCACGGCAGGCAGCTCCGGGGTCGAGACCACCATCGCGCTCGTCGCACTGAAGGCACTTCCGGTGATCATCCTGGGCGGCCTGGACTCCATCAAGGGTTCAGTCATCGCCGGCCTCATCATCGGTGTCGCGGAGTCGCTCACCCGGACCTACCAGCCTGAGTTCGCACCGTGGCTCGGCGCGAACTTCGACGTCATCGTGCCCTACATCATCATGATCATCGTCCTGATGATCCGGCCCTACGGACTCTTCGGGACCAAGGAGGTGGTGCGGGTATGAGTAACACCACCAAGGAGTCGCGCAAGACGCTGCATGGCCGCCCGCAACTGTTCACCAGTTACTCGCGCGAGATGAGCATCTTCAACACGCGGGTCAAGCGGAACTGGGCCATCGCGGGGATCCTCGCCCTCGGCATCCTGCCCTTCCTCTTGCAGCGTGACATGGTGGCCCTGATCACCACCGTCCTCATCTACGCCATCGGCGGCATCGGCCTGAATCTGCTCACCGGGTATGCCGGCCAGGTCTCCCTCGGCCAGGCCTTCTTTATGGGCTTGGGCGCCTACACCGCGGCCGTCCTCGGCGGTGAATCCAAGGGCGATGTCATCGGCCTGGGGTGGGACATGGCGATCTGGCTGCCATTGGCTGGACTCGTGCCGGCCCTGATCGCTCTCGTCCTCGCTCCCCTGGCCGCGCGAGTACGCGGGCTCTACCTCGCCATTTTGACCCTCGGCCTGGTCTTCATCGGCGAGCACATCTTCAAGGAGGCCAAGCCGATCACCGGCGGCGCGGGCGTTGGACGCGCCCCGGCCGACCCGGTGCTCTTCGGCTTCGACCTCTTCTCCAACCACACCATCCTCGGCTACCGCATCGACCGCTTCACCGTGTTCTACCTGGCCACCCTGGTGATCTTCCTCGTGCTCGCCTTTGCCGCGCGCAACTTCGTGCGCTCGCGCTTCGGTCGGAACTTCGCGGCCGTCCGCGACCGCGACGTCGCCGCCGAGGTCATGGGCGTCTCCCTGTTGCGCACCAAGACACTGGCCTTCTCGGTGTCCTCCTTCTACGCCGGCATCTCGGGGGCGCTGCTCTCCATCGTCATCGGCCGCATCTCTCCGGAGACCTGGAACATCTTCTTGTCGATCGACTTCCTCGCCGTGGTCTTCATCGGTGGCCTGGCGACGATCACCGGCTCCATCATGGGTGCGATCTTCGTCGTTCTCCTGCCGCAGTTCGTCAACTGGGTCACCGGGTTCATCCCCGGTGCCGGTGGGATTGGCGACGGCGGACTGCTCAACGTCTTCGAGCTGCAAACCATCATCTTCGGCCTACTCATCGTGCTCTTCCTCATCTTGGAGCCACGCGGCCTTTATGGCCTGTGGCTTCGATTGCGGAACTACTTCAAGGCCTGGCCCTTCAGCTTCTGACGCCCCGTTGGGCTGCAATGCCACGCCGGATGAAGCCCCGTAATCTAAAGGGGTGCCGGCACTGCTGTGGACCATCCTGCAGTTCCTCGCCCTGACCGGCCTCATCATCATCGTCGCGCGATTCCTGCTGTACCAACCCGCCAAGGGCATCGCCCACCGCCTGCACATGGGCCATCGCGCGGCTGGACAGATGCTGGGCTACCTCACCAGCGTCCCCGAACTGGTCACGACCATTGCCGTGGCGGCGGCCGGGTTCATGTCCGCCGTCGCGTTCAACATCCTGAGCAGCAACATCATCAATGTGCTGCTGGCCGCCGGCGCTGCCACGGCCTACCGAGGCCTGCGCGATCTCGGCAATCCGCGGCTACGCCGCGAGCACATTCTCATCGCCATCAGCATCGTCGTCCCCATCGCGCTCCTGCTCGCCGGGCAGGTTGAATCCGCGTGGGTCATTCCCACGTTCATCGTCGGCTACCTCGCCTACCTGATCATCGTGCGCAAGATGTCCAACGAGGTCCCCGGACCAATCGAGTACGAGGAGTTCAGCCGCGTCGAGGTCGGGCGCCGACTCGGCAAGACGACCTACCTCATCCTCAACGGCGCCTTGATCGCCCTCGCCCTCGTCGGGCTGTACTTCCTTGGCGACGCCCTCGGGGAGACCGTGCACGAGTTGGGTACGACGTTCGGCGTACCCCAGGTGGTGATCGGCGTGCTCATGGGTGTGGTAACGAGCCTGCCGGAGCTCACGACGTTCGTGTCGAGCTATCACTCCCATCGCGGCCGCTCGCTACACCGCGCAACAGAAGAGGTGACACACAATGTGCTCGCCTCGAATGCAAGCAACCTGCTCATCGTGCAGACGGTCGGCCTAGCGGTATTTCTGTTGGTCGCGACCTAGTTTCCCTGGGCCTGTGCCGCCGCGGCGCGCGCCTCGACCTCGGCCTTGCGGACGATGGAGGCCGGTACGCCGGCGATCGCCCAGTGGTCCGGATCGGCGTACTGGCATCGGCCACGGACGAGGGAGCGCTCGGATCCCAGACACTCCACCAACAGGTCGGTGAAGCCTTCCAGCAATTGATGAGCTTGCTCGACGGGTCGGCCCGCGAAGAGCAGGAACTCGAAGAACGGCGCCTCAGCCGCTCCTTCGCTCACGAGTTGCCCGGCCACCGCGGTGGCCTGGGGGCGGGTCTCGCTGGCGAAGGCACGAATGCGGTCGACGGGGGCCCCGACAACGTCAGCGAACAGGGCACTGGAGCGGGTCAGCAGCTCGCCAATTTGCTCGTCGGTGTGCTGCCCCTGCACCAGGTGATAGGTCACGATCGGCATGACCTGAGTGAATCAGACACGTCGTACCTGCGCGAGAGCTGTCCCAGATACACGTACACCACTCACGCGAGTGTCGAGTAGCGAGGTGAATCCGGCCGGATTTCGGCTCGCTACTCGACACTCGCGGTGGGGTGGTTCCTCTCGCGGTAGCGTGCGGCCATGGCCGACCGCGTCGCTGTCGTCACCGGAGCCTCCGGGACTCTGGGGACCGCTCTGGTGCGACTCCTCGCCGACCGCGGCATCGCCGTCCTTGCGGTGAGCAGGTCCGGCGCGGCGCCTGACGCGGGCGAGGTGGCCTCGATCGCCGTCGACCTAGGCGATGACAACGCGATCGAGACCATCAAGCAGGCTCTGCCGCCGGGCGATCTCGCGATGGCCGTGCACGCTATCGGCC
>JAYNIC010000030.1:13780-15578 GCA_038108715.1 Candidatus Nanopelagicales bacterium
GGTTCACCCGGTGTCATGAACGTCGACCCCGCCATGCTGGCCACGGCTGTCGATCTCAAGGCAGGTGGCTTCCTCCGCCTCATCCACGCCGTCGAGGACCGCATCACCACACATAGTCGCCTCGTGGCGGTCGGCGGACATCTGGGCATCGAACCCAGCGAGCACGCGCCCTTGGCGGGTGCCGCGAACGCAGCCCTTGCGAACGTCGTGCGCCAACTCGTCCGCCCCATCGGTGCCACGGGAGGCACCGTTCATCTCATCGCCCCAGGCCCGTTCGACAGTCCACGCGTCGATGCGCTGATCGCCGCCAAGGCGGCGGGTGAAGGTGTCAGCGTTGAGGACATTCGATCGAGGACCCTGGCCGAGTATCCGACAGGCCGCATGCCGCAGGCCGCCGACGTAGCCGGAGTGATCGTCGATCTCCTCGCCCCACACGCTGATGCCCAGCACGGCTCGACGCTCTTCCTCGATGCCGGAGCCCGCCGCGGGATCTTCTGACCGGCGAGAGGTTCAACACACTTCGATGTCGAACCTCAGGAGAGCCATGTCGACGGCCCACCACCGCTAGGAGGACGCGGCGTCCTCCTTCGCGTACTCCTGCAGCATCTCCGCTTCGCGCTGCTTCTTCGGGTAGGCAACCCACACCAGCACGATGGCACCGACGCCAGCGACGATCGCCGCGAGATAGGCCCAATTCGCGCCAGTGAGGAATGATTCCCGCGCCGCCGCAGTGATTTGCGAGGCGTACTGCGGGTACTGCTCTCCAACGGCCTGGGCGCTGGTGAAGGACTTCTGCAGGGTGGCCTGGGTCTCCGCCGTAATCGACGCCGCTTGGGAACTGTTGGTGATCTGTTTCGCAATGGCGGCTGCGTACCCGGCGGTCAGCAGTGAGCCGAGCAGCGCCTGCATGACCGAGCCGCCGAGGTCACGCTGCAGGTCCGAGGTACCCGACGCCATACCCACATGATCGACCGGCACCGAACTCGTCAGCGCTCGTGAAGCGGGAGCCAACGCGATGCTGACACCTGCGCCCACGAAGGCATACGCGATACCCACCTGCCAGTACGGCGTCTGTTCGGTCCACAGGATGAACATCACGACAAAGCCGGCCACCACCAGGGCGGAACCGATGAGCAGCGTGTCTCGAGAGCCCAGGCTGTTGACGAGCCGAGCCGCCACCGGGGACATCGCCACCATCATGACGGCAGCGGGCAGCACGGCCAGACCAGCGGACAAACTCGAATACCCCAACACGTCCTGGATGAATTGCTGCCCCACGAACATCGACCCCATGAGCGAACCGAAAACGATCATGCCGCTGATGGCGGAGATCCAGAACAGTCGCCGCTTGGCATAGCGCAGGTCGTAGAGCGGATTGGGTGCGCGCCGCTGCCGCAGGATGAAGAAGAATCCCACGACGACCGACAGTCCGATGATGATGAGGGACGGCACCAACGCTCCGGGTGCCGCGATCGCGCTCAGACCCAGCACGAGAGCCGCGATCATGAAGACGGAGAGAATTCCACCGAGATTGTCGACCGGCTTGGTGGATTCATTGACGTGGGCGGGGACGAACTTCCACACCAGGAACAGCGCAACCACGGCGGGTGGGACCGCGATGAGGAAGACCGATCCCCACCAGAACCACTCCAGTAGAGCCCCGGCAATGACCGGGCCAAGGACAGCCCCACCGCTGCCGATGCCGGACCACAGCGCGATGGCGGCGACCCGCTTCCGGCCCGGTCCCCACAGCGCAGTGATAAGCGCCAACGTCGTGGGGTAGGCGAGGCCGGCCGCA
>JAYNIC010000031.1:0-5998 GCA_038108715.1 Candidatus Nanopelagicales bacterium
CCCTGTGCACGTCCCTCAACGAGGTCATCTGCCACGGGATCCCGGACTCGACCGTGCTCGTCGAGGGCGATATCTGCAACATAGACATCACCGCCTTCATCGGCGGCGTGCACGGCGACACCAACGCGACCTTCCCCGTCGGTGAGATCGCCGAAGACGCCCGTCTTCTCATTGAGCGGACCCGCGAGGCGACTCACCGGGCCATCAAGGCAGTGGCGCCGGGCCGGCCCATCAACGTCATCGGTCGGGTGATCGAGAGTTACGCGCGGCGCTTCGACTACGGCGTGGTGCGCGACTTCACCGGCCACGGCATTGGCACGACGTTTCACAGCGGGCTGGTCATCCCGCACTACGACGATGAGCGCCACGACAGTGTGATGGAAACTGGCATGACCTTCACTATCGAACCGATGATCACCCTGGGTACCTACGACTATGAGATCTGGGATGACGGCTGGACGGTCGTCACCAAGGATCGGCTGCTGACCGCACAATTCGAGCACACGATCCTCGTCACCGAGTCCGGTGCGGAGATCCTGACCCTGCCCTGACACCTGGGAGGCCGACCATGACGACGATGCCCACCACGTGGCCCCACGACGTTCACACGCTATCCATCGACGTGGGCGGCACCGGCCTCAAAGCCGCCATCGTCGACGCCGACGGTGCTATGTCGAGCGAGCGGGTGAAGATCCCAACCCCCTACCCTTGCCCGCCAGAAAAACTCGTTGAGTCCCTGGTCAGCCTGACCGCTCCCCTCGGCGACCACTTGCGCGTCTCGGTGGGATTTCCCGGGCTAGTACGCCACGGAGTCGTCCTAGAGGTTCCTTCACTGTCACGCGCCGTGTACGGCGGGCCACCCGATCCCAATTTGCAGGCGCAGTGGCACGGCTTCCATCTCGCTGATGCACTCGCCCACGCCTTCGATCTGCCGGTACTCGTCGCCAATGACGCCGATGTTCAGGGCGCTGCCGTCGTGCAGGGGCAAGGCCTTGAATTCGTCATCACCCTCGGCACCGGCGTGGGCACGGCGTTGTTCTACGACGGCCACCTGCTCCCTCATTTCGAGTTGTCCCACGGACCCTTCACCAAGACGCGCAGCATCGACATCGCTCTCGGCGAGGCGGCCCGCAAGCAGATCGGCACCAAGCGCTGGATACCGATGGTCCGAAGAGCCATCTCCATCTTCCACGACATGCTGTACTTCGATCACCTGTACGTCGGCGGCGGCAATGCCAAGCGCCTTGATCCCGCGGACGTCGGCCCCAAAGGCACCATCGTGTCGAATTCGGCCGGGATCCGCGGGGGCGTACGCATCTGGCAGCTCACCGACGGGCGCCCCTAAGGCGCGCCATGGCCCACGACCCTATGAACGAAGAGTCGCGTTGGCTCGCCGACGCTGAGCAGAGGTCTTGGCGGGCCTGGATCGCGGTCTCGCTCCTCCTGCCCGATCGGCTCAGCCGCGACCTTCAGGAAACCGCGGGCATCTCCCTCGCCGACTACGAGATCTTGGTCCGACTGTCCGAGGCCCCCGACCGTCGCCTGCGCATGAGTGAGCTTGCCGAGGCAACGCTGTCCTCGCGCAGTCGCCTCACCCATCAGATCGATCGCCTGCAGAAGGCCGGCTGGGTGGAGCGTGAGCGGTGCGAGGACGACGGTCGCGGCGCCTACGCCATCATGACCACCGACGGATGGGAGTTCCTCGTCCGCGCAGCGCCAGCGCACGTAGCCAGCGTCCGGGCTCGCCTCGTCGATGTGCTCACGACGGAGGAGTTCGCCGAGTTCGGGCGCCTGTGCGCCATCATCGCCGACCACCTTGAGGCCGGGCCCACATCCCCGGTCACGACCTACCCCTGAACGATTCCCCGAGGAGTAGGGCCAAGTCACGAGGGATACGGCCCGAAATCGTCAGGAATTTTTGACCCTGGGCTGCGGCCGGACCCTGGAACCGACACACTGTGGTCTCGTGACCGTTATCAGCGTCCTCAGTCTCAAGGGCGGGGTCGGGAAGACCTCCTACGCTCTCGGAATCGCCGGTGCGGCCCTCAAACGTGGCCTCAGCGTGCTCGTGATCGACCTCGATCCGCAGGGCAACGCCTCGTCGGTCCTGCGCTCCCGCAAGCGCTCGCACAGCGCCGCGACCGTCCTCGGACACCCCACCGCGGACACGCTGCGCGAGTCGATCTCCAAGACCGCCTGGACTGGCGGCCCCGGCTCGGTGGACGTCCTCACCAGCGCCCCCGAACTCATCCGCTACGACTCGTGGACCGGCGGTAGGCGGTTCGTGCCCAAACTGGCCCGAGCGCTGAAGCGGCTCGAGGGCTACGACCTGGTGATTATCGACTGCCCGCCCTCCCTCGGCGCGCTCACCCGCGAGGCGCTGGCAGCATCCCAATTGGCCGTCGTCGTCACCACTCCGTCGTACTTCGGTGCCCAGGGTGCGGAGCGCGCGATCGACGAGATCAACGAGATTCGGGCGACGGTGAACCCAGAACTCGAGTTCGCCGGGATCGTCCTCAACCGACTCCGCGAGAAGACTGACGAGCACCGGTACCGCAAGCGCGAACTTGTCGAGATTCACGGGTCCGGCGTGCTGCTGAAGCCGACGATGCCCGAGCGTGTGGCGCTGCAGCAAGCCGAGAGCACCGGCGAACCAATCCAGGCGGTCAAGTCTGCTGGCGCTCGCGACATCAGCAAGGTGCTCGACAAGCACCTCAACAAGTTGTTGAAGATGGCCAAGCGCGCCGAGACGGACGCTTCGACCTGAGGTATCGATCGAAGAGATTGCGGGGCGACGGACGAGTCGACCTGTAAGCCGGATTCTGTCCTCGCCGAGGCGAGGGGTGATCATCCATCTGGGATCACCGTTGCCGGTGACCTCATGCGACCTACCAGCAGGATTAGTCCTTGCGGACCGAGCGGGCCGCTCCCTGCTATGGACCCGAAGGTCCTCTTGGTCTTGCTCCGGGTGGGGTTTGCCGAGCCACCGCAGTCGCCTGCGGTGCTGGTGGTCTCTTACACCGCCGTTTCACCCTTACCGGTCCGAAGACCGGCGGTTTGTTCTCTGTGGCACTATCCCGCGGGTCGCCCCGGGTGGGTGTTGCCCACCACCTTGCCCTGTGGAGTCCGGACTTTCCTCGACAACTGGAGGTTGCCGCGATCACCCGGTCGGCTCGTCCGCCGCCCTCCCAGGGTAGCCGCTGCCGCTAGGGTCGCTTCCCGTGCTCATCCTGCTGCCGCCCAGCGAGGGCAAGACGCCCGCTGCACGCGGTCGCCCTCTCGACCTGGCCACGTTGTCCTTTACCTCGCTGACCGACACACGGCAGGCGGTCGCGGACAGCCTGGTCCGCCTCGCAAGGGGCCCCGCAGCCAAGGCTCGGCAGGTCCTCGGTATCTCGGCCAAGCAGACCGAGGAACTCCAACGCGACGCCGACCTGTGGTCGATCCCCACGGCTCCAGCCGCGGCGATCTACTCGGGCGTGCTGTACGACGCCCTGGGGTTCAGCACCGTTGGCACTGCTGAGCGCCGTCGCGCAAGCACCGACGTGGCCATCGCATCTGCCCTGTTTGGTCTGGTGCGGATGAACGATCGGATCCCGGCCTACCGCCTGTCCGCGGACACCACCCTGCCGGGAGTCGGGCGCCTAGCCACCGCCTGGCGCGAGCCGGTCCAGCGAGCCCTCCTCGATACCGCGAAGCGGGGCATCGTGCTCGACCTGCGCTCATCGGCGTACGTCGGTCTCGGTCCTGTTCCGGCGGAGTTGTCCGAGCGAACAGCAGTCGCCCGAGTACTTCAGGAGAAAGCCGGAAAGAGGAGCGTCGTCAGCCACCACAACAAAGCCACCAAGGGGCGCCTGGTTCGGTCGCTACTTGCCGAGCCGCGTCCGGCTTCGATCCCCGATCTTGCCGGCGCCCTAGGGTCTGCGGGCTACCGAGTCGAACTGGCGCCACCGATGAAGGACGGGCTGCCGTGGACGATCGACGTGATCGTCACGGAGATCTAGACGCCGAAACCGCTGCCTACTCCGCGCAGATGGGCGGATTCGGCAAAGCCGAACAGGCTTCGATTGCCGTCAGGGAACCAGGCAATGGTTGTCAACGAGCACGGCGAGAGTTCCATGCGGTACAGGCTCGATGACAGCGGTGCATCGACGCTGATTCCGGTCATGATCTTGATCGGGGTCACGTGGGAGATGAGTGCCACCCTCTTGCCCGCATGCTGCGCCAGGATCCGTCGGCGCGCAGCATCAACACGGTCCAGGCAATCAGCAAACGACTCTCCCCCGGGCGGTGCCACATCGGTGGATCCCAGCCACTCACTGAGTTCTCGCGGCCACTTCTCATTGACCTCGGCGAACGTGTAGCCATCCCATTCGCCGAAGGCACATTCGGCGATCCCGTCGTCCACCTCGATGGGAAGCCCGACTCGATCGGCGAGGATCTGCGCGGTCTGCTGAGTGCGCAGGAGCGGTGAGCAGACGATGGCCTCCACTCCCCCGCGGGCGGCCACTTCGCGCGCCAGGGCCTCGGCCTGCTCGACACCGACCGGGGCCAGCGGCGCGTCGTAACCGCCACGACCGGAGAATCGCTTCTCAAGGCTGAACTCGGTCGCGCCGTGCCGACCGAGCAAGGTCACCGTCGGGGTGCCCAGATCCGTGGCCCAGCCGACCATCTTCGGTGGCGCGGCACCTTCCCGCTGCTCGGTGG
This sequence comes from Candidatus Nanopelagicales bacterium, assembly GCA_038108715.1. Lineage (GTDB taxonomy): Bacteria > Actinomycetota > Actinomycetes > S36-B12 > S36-B12 > Mxb001. The sequence continues at coordinate 4,708 of JAYNIC010000031.1, forward strand.
CGCGCTCCTCGAGCGCTTCGCCTACGACGTCGTCGGTCTCGGGCAATCCCTCGGTCGGGAAGCGCAAGACGCGGACCTCGGCGTTGCCCACCTGCGTATCGAGCGCTTCATTGACCAAGGAGTCCGCGAGCCTGTTGTCGGCGCGCGGGACCCACGTGAAGGTCACCGAGGCGCGCAGGTCGCGCGCCCGAAGGGCCAACTCGCGCAGACCAGCGTTCTTGATCGACCAGCGGCCGGACATCTGCTCGACGACAAGCTTGGAGTCCAGGCGTGCCTCGATTTCGGCCTCGGGATCAATCGACAGGGCTTGCTCGAGGCCGGCGATGAGGCCGCGGTACTCCGCCACGTTGTTGGTGGCTTCACCGATAGTCTCGGCGATTTCGACCAGCACCTGGCCGGTGTCCGCGTCACGGACCACCGCACCGAACGCCGCGGGGCCAGGGTTCCCGCGGGAACCGCCGTCGGCCTCGACCACGAGGCGACGACTCATAGGCCCGACTCAGCGGTGCGTACGAGGATCCGCCGGCATTCCTCACAGCGCAGCACCTCGTCTGGTGCGGCTTCACGGATGCGCCCAATGTCCACCGGAGTGAGTTCGATTCGGCATCCCTCGCAGCGACCTCGATGCAACTGCGCGGCACCGATTCCGCCGTTGTCCGCGCGTAGCCGGTCGTACAGCCCGAGAAGGTCCGCGGCCACTCCTGCTGCTGAGGCGTCCCGATCGGCCGCGGCCACCTGCTCCTGCGCTGCCAGGGTTGCCAAAGCCTCGCCGCGAGCCTGCACGGCGATCGCGAGTTCGGCCTGGAGGTCGGCCTGCTCCGCGACCAGGGAGTCCCTGTTGCGGGTCGCGTCCTCCAATCGCTCCATGACCTCCAGTTCGACGTCCTCGAGCTCGTTCTGACGCCTCGCCAGCGACTCAAGTTCGTGCTGCAGATTGGTCAGCTGCTTTGCATCGTTCAAAGTTCCCGAGTCGAGGAGAGCCTGATCCTTGGCCGCCCGCTGCCGCACCAGGTCAACGTCGGCCTCGGCCTTGCGTTGTTCCAACTCCAGATCGCTGACCTCCACGCTCGCCGCGGTAATCCGATCGGTTAGTTTGCGCAGCGATGTCTCCAACTCGGTGACCCGGGCCGCCTCCGGCAGGGTGTTGCGGCGGTGCCGAACCCGATCGATCTCGAGGTCATGTGCCTGTACGTCGAGCAGGATGAGTTGTACCTGCGGATCAGCCTTCACTCCGCGCTCCTCACGGTGAATGCCCACGGATCGGTGGGGGTGCTCGAGACGGTGCACGTCA
>JAYNIC010000031.1:6008-15498 GCA_038108715.1 Candidatus Nanopelagicales bacterium
CGCCCTCGCCGCCCAGATCCTCGATGAGGAGTGCCGCAGCCTGCGCCAGCCAGGGCCACTCGCTCGCCCAGTGAGCGATGTCGACGATGGCGCAGCCGCCATCCTCAAGGTGATCCAGCGTTCGATGGTGCTTCAGATCAGCAGTGACATAAACGTCGGCACCACGTTCGTCGGCAACACCCATGAGCGAGTCCCCTGATCCCCCGCACACGGCGACACGGCGTACGACGCTGTCGGGGTCCCCGGCCACCCGCACACCGTGCGCGGTTCGCGGAGTCTTGGCAGCAACAATCTCGGCAAACTGGGGCAGAGACATGGGCTCGGGCAAGCTCCCGATCCGACCTAGTCCCTCGGGCCCGAGGGACTCAAGGTCCGTCAATCCCAGGGCCACCGCCAGCGCGTCGCTCACCCCCGGTGTCGCGACGTCGGCGTTCGTGTGGGCGGTGTAGAGGGCAATTCCGGAGGAGATCAGTCGGTGGATCGTTCGACCCTTCGGGGTGGTGGCGGCCACCGAATGCACCCCGGAAAGGAAGAGCGGGTGGTGGGTGACGATGAGGTCCGCGCCCTCGGCGATGGCTTCGTCGACGACGGACTCGACGGGGTCCATCGCCCACAGGACCCGGTCAACCTGCTGAGTGAGGACGCCGGTAACCGGGCCGACCGCATCCCACGGCTCAGCAGCGGCGGGCGGGTAGCGCCGCTCTAGACAATCGATGATCTGGCGGAGGGTGGGCACAGCCCGAGGCTAGCGTCTGGCACCCTTATCCGGTGCCGCCCGGGCGATCACCGGTCGGACGGGGCCTGTAGCTCAGTTGGTAGAGCACTTCCCTTACAAGGAAGGGGTCGTCGGTTCGAGGCCGGCCGGGCCCACAGTCTCGCGCACCACTTTCCTGGCGCATCCCGAACACGGAGTGACCGGCGGGGTCTCGGGCCCCCGCCGGTCACTGCCTTTAGTCCACACCCGATCAGTCCGTCCCGCATCTTCAGCCGGTCCGACCTGCGCGGATGGGGGCTCGACGGGCAGGATGGCGCCATGCCGTCCGCCGACCTAGCCCCCGTCGCGGGCGACCGCGGGCGCATCTCAGCCGACCTGAACGGAACGTTGGAAGCCACCGCCAGCGCCTGGGATGACCTGCTCTCCCTCCTGGGCGGATTCGATCTGCGTGACCCCTCCCGCAAGTCCGGTCGATCGGCCGGACGCATTCTGGTCGTGCTCGGTTCGTGGCCCGAGGGACGTCCCTTGTCGGCCATCCGAGCCGACGCACTCGCTGGCATCACCACCGCCGAGCCGCTCAAGGACATCGAGGCACGCGTCGTCGACGCCCACGAATACGACCCCGGTCTCATCGCCTCGCTGCAACGGGCACGTGACGACATCGCCTCCTGGTCGGCGTCCGATGACGTGGCCAGTGAGGCCTTGCTGCCGGTGGGTGGCGCCCTCGGCGTCGTCCCGATGGGAACTCTGGTGGCTGCGTCGGCCTATCAGTGCGCAGTGGCCGGCCTCGACCTCGCACCATGCGGTGTCCAGGCTCCGAGTTCGCTCCTCGACACCGGCCTCGTGGCGCTGATGGACGCGGTGGGTGCCGTCGCTGCCCAGCAGCATGCCGGGACTCCCGCGGATCCGCTGCGCCTCGCCGTCAGCACCCCCACCATCACCGTCGCCACCTCCTCTGCCGGCGCTGCTTGGCGCACAGTGATCCTTGATGAACTCCCCGAGAACGTGCCGAGCCTGTCCGCTCCCACGGCCGACGTACTCGACGTTGCCTCCGGCCGGTCCTCGGCCTTCACGGCGTACGCCGACGGGCGTATCCACGCCGAGGATCTCGGCGGGCTCCTGCGGGTCGCGCGCACGCTCGCCACCGCACCGGGTCTGCCCGGCACCGAAGGTTTGGGCACGGCTCTCGCTGCGTACGCGGGGACGGTCGACATGGCCAAACGAGCCGGACGAGCAGCGGGTAGCGCAGCGCAGGGCTTGGGACGGGTGTGGCGTCGCTTTCGCGGCTAACGGTCGTCAGGTGGCAGCGCGCGACCTAGCGGCGGCCGGCGCGTGGCGCTACCAGCCGCGTGCCCTGCCAGTCACGGCCCGCGCTCACCGTGGAGGTCTGCTGCAGCCCTGCCGTCGGGGCCGCATCAGCGATGTCCTCGGCCTCGATGTGTCCATCGCGCCCCGGCTTGGGGGTGAGCAGCCACACGACACCGTGATCAGCGAGCGGCCCGATCGCATCGACCAGGGCATCGACCAAGTCACCATCTTCGTCGCGCCACCACAGGAGCACGACATCAACGACGTCGTCGTACTCGTCATCGACGATCTCGACGCCGTCGGCCTCCGCGAGCGCGGACCGCAACTCATCGTCGCAGTCGGCGTCCGCGCCGATCTCCCACACGACGGAATCCGGCTCGACGCCGAGCACGGTCACCTGTCCATCACCGCTCATGCGGCCACCGTCGCCTCAGGGCTCACAGGCGTAGTCCACCGGACCAGCGCCCTCCGCGCAAGCAATCCGGCCGGATTGGCCGACGCTTGCTCTAGCACTGATTCGGGGTCCGCGTCCTGAACTGCGCCCAATACGCGAGAATGGACCAAGCACAGGCGCAGCGGCGATCCCGCGGCGCTGCCGCCGACCGGAAGGGCATCGATGTCATCCTCACTCGACCCGTTTCACCAGCCACCCCTGCTGGCGGGCGGACTCCCCACTCAGTACGTCGATGTGGATCCGGAGGAGACCGCCGAGTGGACGTCCTCACTTGACCAGATCGTCGACGCAGCCGGGCCCTACCGAGCCCGCTACCTCATGCTGTCCCTCCTACGGCGCGCCGCCGAGCGAAATGTTGGCATCCCCAGCCTGCGCTCCACCGACTACATCAACACCATCTCGCCCGAGATGGAGCCGTGGTTCCCCGGCGACGAAGCTCTCGAGCGTGAGATCCGCAGTTACATCCGCTGGAACGCCGCGATCATGGTCCACCGAGCCCAGCGCCCCGGCATCGGCGTCGGCGGCCACATCTCGACCTACGCCTCGTCGGCCTCCCTCTACGAGGTCGGCTTCAATCACTTCTTCCGCGGCCCGGACGCCCCCGGCGGCGGTGACCAGGTCTACTTCCAGGGCCACGCCTCCCCCGGCATCTATGCACGCGCCTTCCTCGAAGGGCGACTGAGCGAGGGACAACTCGACGGCTTCCGCCAGGAGCTGTCCCACCCCGGCGGTGGCATTCCGTCGTACCCCCACCCCCGACTCATGCCGTGGTTCTGGCAGTTCCCCACCGTCTCCATGGGACTCGGGCCACTCTCGGCGATCTACCAGGCGCGCTTCAACAAGTATCTGCACAACCGCGGCATCAAGGACACCTCCCAGCAGCGTGTGTGGGCCTTCCTCGGCGACGGAGAGATGGATGAGGTCGAATCGGTCGGCGCCCTCGGCCTCGCCGCTCGCGAGGAACTCGACAACCTCGTCTTCGTCGTCAATGCCAACCTTCAGCGCCTCGATGGCCCCGTCCGCGGCAACGGCAAGGTCATCCAGGAACTTGAATCCCTGTTCCGTGGCGCCGGCTGGAATGTCATCAAGGTCGTCTGGGGCCGCAAGTGGGACGAACTCCTGGCCAAGGATCGCGACGGCGCGCTCGTGAATCTTATGAACACCACGCCAGATGGCGACTTCCAGACCTACAAAGCCGAGGACGGCTCCTTCATTCGCGAACACTTCTTCGGCCGCGATCCGCGCACGGCGAAGTTGGTCGAGAGCTGGAGCGACGACGAGATCTGGAGTCTGCAGCGCGGTGGCCATGACTACCGAAAGTTGTACGCCGCCTACAAGGCCGCCGTGGAGACCACCGGCCAGCCGACGGTGATCCTGGCCAAGACGATCAAGGGTCACACCCTCGGTCGTCACTTCGAAGGCCGCAATGCCACCCACCAGATGAAGAAGTTGACGCTGGACGACCTCAAGGAATTCCGCAACCGGCTGCACCTGCCCATCACCGATGAGCAACTCGGCGACGGCTACTCCCCACCTTACTTCCACCCGGGACCGGACTCTGAGGCCTACCGCTACATGATCGATCGACGCCGTCGTCTTGGTGGTTCGATCCCCGAACGCCGTACTCGAGCCACGGCACTGCCGATGCCGCCCAAGGAGTCCTATGAGGTCGTCCAACGCGGATCGGGCAAGCAGCCCGTCGCGACCACGATGGCATTCGTCCGCCTGCTCAAGGACCTCATGCGCGACAAGGGCATCGGCGCGCGCTTCGTGCCGATCATTCCCGACGAGGCCCGCACCTTTGGCATGGATTCACTGTTCCCGACGGCGAAGATCTACAACCCCGGCGGTCAGCAGTACATCTCGGTCGACCGCGAATTGATCTTGAACTACCAGGAGGCCAAGGACGGCCAGATCCTGCACGAGGGCATCAACGAGGCCGGGTCCGTCGCCTCCTTCATCGCCGCGGGCTCGTCCTACTCGACCCACGGCGAGCCCATGATCCCGATCTACATCTTCTATTCGATGTTCGGTTTCCAGCGCACCGGCGACGCCTTCTGGCAGGCCATGGACCAGATGGTGCGCGGGTTCGTGCTCGGCGCGACCGCCGGCCGCACCACCCTCAACGGCGAGGGCCTGCAGCACGAAGACGGACACTCGTTGCTCCTGGCGTCGACCAACCCGGCTGTCGTCGCCTACGACCCGGCGTACGGCTACGAGATCGGCCACATCGTCGCCGACGGCCTGCGACGCATGTACGGCGAGGACTCCGAGGACGTCTTCTACTACCTCACCGTCTACAACGAGCCCTACCCGCAGCCGGCCGAGCCGGAGAACGTCGACGTCGACGGCATCATCCGTGGCATGCACCTGGTGTCCTCCGGCACCGGCGAGGGCGCCAAGCCTCAACTCATGGCCTCGGGTGTGGCGGTCAACTGGGCGATGGAGGCCCAGCGACTGCTGCGCGAGGACTGGAATGTCGACGTCGACGTGTGGTCCGTGACGTCCTGGAACGAACTGCGCCGTGAGGCACTCACGGTGGACCGCTGGAACTTCCTGCATCCGACCGAGCCGCAACGCCAGCCGTTCGTTACCGAGCGGCTCGCTGGTCGCGGCGACCTCGTGGTCGGGGTCTCGGACTTCATGCGCGCGGTCCAGGATCAGTTGCGCACCTGGATCCCCGCGAACTACCTGACTCTCGGAACGGACGGATGGGGCATGTCCGACACCCGCGGTGCACTGCGTCGCCACTTCCTTGTCGACGCCGAGTCCATCACGGTCCGCACGCTCACCGGGCTCGCCGATGCTGGCCGGTTCGATCGAGCCAAGTTGGCCGAGGCCATCGATAGATACCACCTGCTCGACCCATCAAAGGCCGACGCGGGCAACACTGAGGGCACCGGATGAGCCGTCGCGACCCACGCCGTTTCCTGCGCTACCTCGAGGCCGAGCGCAAGGCAACACTGCTCTATCGCGCATTGGCGGACGTGAGCGATGGCGAACGGCGGGAGGCACTGCTCGAACTCGCCGACATCGAAGAGCATCACGCGGCGCACTGGGTACAGAAGTTGGCTGAGGCCGGGATCGACGTGCCGCCCGCATCCACGACCCTCGATCCGCAGGATGCGGCCATGGTCGCGCGGGCACGCGCGGCCGGCATGGACGGCGTACTCGCAGACCTTGAGGAAGAAGAGGGCGCCAACGCCGGCATGTACGACGACGAACCCGACGCACCCGACTCGATGTCCGCCGATGAGCGAGAGCACGCCGAAACCTTCCGCCGACTGCGCGGTGAACGCGCGCCCGCGACGAGCCCTAGCGTTGTCGCCGCCGACGGCACCGTCGACCTCGGCGAGAAGTGGCACAAGATTGACGCCTCCGGCTCCGTCCGTGCCGCGATTTTCGGCATCAGCGATGGCCTGGTCTCCAACACCGCCCTGGTGATGGGCTTCGCCGGTACCGGCACGGATCGCGGCGTTGTGCTCTTTGCCGGCATCGCCGGATTGCTTGCCGGTGCCTTCTCCATGGCCGCCGGTGAATACGTCAGCGTCGCAAGCCAACGCGACCTCTTCCGCCGCGAACTTGACATGGAGGCTGCCGAACTCCGCGACAAGCCTGAAGAAGAGCGCCGAGAACTCGAACTCATCTACCGGGCAAAGGGCATGGACCGAGAGACGGCCAGGGCGGCCGTGGACAAGATCTTCGCCGACCCCGACAAGGCCCTCGACACACTGGCCCGCGAGGAACTGGGACTCAATCCGGACGAACTCGGTAACCCGTACAAGGTCGCCGCGTCTAGCTTCCTGGCCTTCGCCATCGGTGCCTTCGTTGTGGTCCTGCCCTACATCTTCCTCACCGGCACCGTGGCACTGGTGACGGCCATCGTGCTGTCGGTCATCGCCATGCTTGTCGTGGGCGGGCTCGTGGGTCGCTTCTCCGGCCGTGGCGTCGTGCGCGGTGCTCTCCGGCAATTTGCCGTGGGCGCACTCGCAGCCGCGGTGACCTTCATCATTGGTCGTGTCATCGGCGATCTCACCGGTCTCAGTTCCGCGGGGCTCGGCTAGACGTGTCCGACCGCCGGGCCGCCACGGCGCGCAAACTTGAGCGTGCATCCGGTCAATTGGCCACCGCAGCCACCGCGCGCATGGACGAGCGGCTCGCGTGGTTCCGCGATCTCCCAGCCGAGCAGCGGTCCTGGGTGGGACTCATCGCTCAAGCCGGCGTGGGTGCCGTCATCGCCTGGTATCGGGACCCATCTACCGCGACACCAAGCGCGGCGGATGTCTTCGCCACGGCTCCCCGCGAACTCGCCGGAGCCATCTCGCTTGAGCAGACCGTGGAGATGGTGCGCTGCACCGTCGATCTGCTCGAGGAACTCCTCCCCGAACTCGCCGGTCAGGACTCGGCCGCTGATGTGCGCGACGCGGTGCTCACGTATTCACGCGAGATCGCCTTCGCCGCCGCGGAGATCTACGCGCGCGCGGCCGAGGCGCGGGGTGCTTGGGATGCTCGACTGGAAGCCCAGGTCATGGAGTCGCTGCTGCGCGGCGATACCGAGGCCGACATCGTCAACCAAGCCGCGGCGCTGTCCTGGTATCCGCAGGCGGTCGCCCTGGTGGGTGCGCCACCGGTCGGCGACACCGCCGCCGCCCTTCAGGTCATGCGGCGAGCTGCTGAGCATCACGACCTCACCCTGCTCACCGCACTGCACGGTCCGGCACTGGTGGTTCTCGCGAGCGGCACACGCGATGGGGAGCGAACGGCTCGCCTGCTCGCTCCCCACTTCGGATCCGGTCCGCTCATGATCGGGCCCAATATCGCCGGCATCGAGGACGTCGCCTCGTCCTGCCGGGCCGCCCTCTCGGCGTATAGCGTCGCGCCGGCCTGGCCAACGGCTCCGCGTCCCTGCCACGCCGATGACCTCCTTCCGGAGCGGATCCTCGCCGGTGAGGACCAAGCACGCGGCCAACTCATCGCCGAGGTGATGCTCCCGCTCGACAGCGACCAGCGGCGCACACTGGAGGTTCTCCTGGAAGAGGCGGGCACGATCGAGGGGACCGCCCGGGCGCTGTTCGTGCACCCCAACACGGTGCGGCATCGAATCCGGCGTATCGAGGCGCTCATTGGCCGGTCCCCCCTCGATACCAGGGACCGCTTGGCGATTCGCCTCGCACTCAGCCTTAGTCGATTGTAGGTTTCCTACAACATCGGGCCACGGACATTGGTGTCTACGACAGGGCACGCCGGGGCACCGATGCGGAAGGGTGACGCTCGTGCTCGTCGTCGTTGCGCCCGGGCAGGGCGCCCAGACCCCCGGCTTCCTCACCCCGTGGCTCGACGTCCCAGAAGTCACCGCCCGACTGGAGTGGCTCTCCGCGGTCAGCGGAATCGATCTCATTGAGCACGGGACGCGATCGGACGCCGACACCATTCGCGACACCGCTATCGCCCAGCCACTCCTCGTTGGCGCGGGCTTGGTTACGCTCCTGTCGCTCTTCCCCCATCCGAATGAGGCCTTCAGCAAGGTCGCGGTCGGAGCGGGCCACAGCGTCGGAGAGATCACCGCTGCCGCGGCAGCCGGAGTGATCTCCGCCGAGCAGGCCATGGTCTTCGTCCGCGAGCGTGGCCGAGCGATGGCCCAGGCCGCCGCAGCCACGCCGACCGGTATGAGCGCAGTGCTCGGTGGTGATCCTGATGTCGTCGTCGCGGCCGCGGAGGCCGCCGGTCTCACCGCCGCCAACATCAACGGGGCCGGTCAGATCGTCGTCGCGGGGGCGCTGGATGCCCTTGGCGACTTCGCTCCCGAGGGTGCGCGGGTTCGTCCTCTGCAGGTCGCCGGCGCCTTCCACACCGACTACATGGCCTCGGCCGTCGACGTTCTTGGTGCCTACGCCCGCGCGATCTCGACCCACGATCCACGCATCCAGTTGCTGTCGAACGCAGACGGGCGCGTTATCCACGATGGCCGCGACGTCCTCAAGCGACTCGTCCTGCAGGTGTCACGCCCGGTGCGTTGGGACCTGTGCATGTCCACCATGGCCGACCTCGGCGTCACCGCACTGATCGAAATCCCTCCGGCTGGCACGCTGACCGGACTGGCCAAGCGCGCGTTGCCGGGCGTGCAGACTCTGGCGTTGAACACTCCCGACGATCTGCAGGCCGCATGGGACCTCGTCGCCGAGCACGGAGGACGCAGCCCGCTCGACACCTCGCCATCCTGGCGACTGGTCGTCTCGCCGATGAAGGGCACCTTCCACGCACCGCACGGTGGCGTCACCACGACCGGCGGGGAGCTCGAGCCAGGCGCCGTCGTGGGCACCGTGGCCAATCTCCGCGATTCTGCTGACGTCAGCGCACCGCACGGGGGCACCGTCGTCGAGTGGCTGGTCGAGGATGGCGATCCGGTATCCCCGGGCCAACCGCTCGTCCGCCTCCACCCGTCGTACGAGGAGGACGCCCTGTGACCGCGACCATCTCCTCCCCCAGCGGCGCGCCTCACGCACGCATCATGTCCGTGGGAAGTTACCGGCCTGAGCGGGTCGTCACCAACGCCGAGGTGTGCGAACTCATCGACTCCACCGACGAGTGGATCCGTGAGCGCTCCGGCATCGTCGAGCGCAGGTACGCCGCCCCGGACGAGACCGTGGTCGACATCGGTGTCGCCGCGGCAACGAAGGCCATCGATGCCTCGGGGATCGCCGCGGAACAGATCGGTTTCGTCCTGGTAGCCACCGTCACACACCCCTATCCGACGCCATCGGCGGCGGCCGAATTGGCCTACCGCGTTGGTGCCCTGGATGCCGCGGCCACCGACATCAGTTCGGCATGCGCAGGCTTTTGCTACGGCGTTGCCTTGGCCCAGGACATGATTCGCGGGGGCAGTGCCGAGTATGTCCTGGTCGTCGGAGTGGAGAAGCTCACCGACTGGGTGGATCCCACCGATCGCTCGACGGCATTCATCTTCGCCGACGGCGCCGGTGCCGTGGTCATCGGACCGTCGCAGACCCCCGCCA
>JAYNIC010000032.1:0-9832 GCA_038108715.1 Candidatus Nanopelagicales bacterium
CGTCGGCCTCCTCGTGCATGTAGGCCGTCGAGTAGATGTGGATCAGCGAGCCGACGATGGTGATGAGCAGGACAAAGACCATCGAGAGTTGGTCGAGTTGAAGGGCCGCAGGAGCGGTGAATCCGCCGACGAAGACCCACTCGAAGAGAGTCTGGCCGATCGCGCGGTCGTCCTCGGGCCGGGCCATGAGGTTGACCAGCAGGATCACCGCGTAGATCGCAGCCAGGACAACCGTGGTCGAGCCGAGCAGGTGGCCCCAGCGGTTCGTACGACGTCCACCGAGCAGCAGGACGGCGGCTCCGAATAGGGGGAGGGCGATGAGCAGCCAGAGGTAGGAGAACACGCCCGTCGCCTCCGCCAGGGGGGCGAGGACGGGTGCGGTGTCCGTCATCACGGCTGCGCCGGTCCCGATCACGGCGCCTCCTTCTTCGTCACGTCATGTCCTTGCGTCATGCCCCACGGGGCGGTGTTCAGTACTTGAGCAGATTGGGTTCATCGATCGATGCCGATCGACGCGAGCGGTATAGCGCCACGATGATGGCGAGGCCGACGACCACCTCGGCGGCAGCCACCACCATCACGAAGAATGCGATGACCTGGCCGTCAAGGTTGCCGTGCATCCGGGCGAAGGCCACGAACGCGAGGTTGGCCGAATTGAGCATGAGTTCGATCGACATGAAGACCACGATCGCGTTGCGGCGTACGAGCACACCGATGGTGCCGATGGTGAACAGGACCGCCGACAGCAGGATGTAATGGTCAGGGCTCACTTCGGCTCCCCAGGGGATGTGCCGGGATCATCGGCGACCGGTCGGTCTGCGGGACCAAGGCCGTCTTTGCCTTCAGACAGCGCCATGGTCTCGGCGAGTGCGCTGGTGTCGACCGGCCGCAGATCGCCGCGGGCACGGAGCGGGCCCGGCACCGAGATTTCGGCCACCGAACCGTCTGGCAGCAGGCCCGGCGTATCGACCGCGTTGTGGCGGGCGTAGACGCCCGGGGCCGGCAGCGGTGCCGGGTGGATGCCCTCGCGGAAGCGTTCCTCGGAGATCTCGCGCTGGGTGCGCTTGGGCGCCCAGCGCTCGCGGTGAGCAAGCACCAGGGCGCCGAGGGCCGCGGTAATGAGCAGCGCCGCGACCACCTCAAAGGCGAGGAGATACTCAGAGAACAGCAAGCGCGCGATCCCCTCGACGTTGCCGCCGTACTCGGCATTGGCCGCATCAAGTCCGACAGCGGGCATTCCGGTGAGCGCCCCACCCACGCCGAAGATGAGCAGGATGCCGAAGCCGACGGCGAGCAAGATGCCCACGACGCGCTGTCCCCGCAGTGTTTCGACGAGGGAGTCAGACGAGTCGACACCGACCACCATGAGCACGAAAAGGAAGAGCATCATGACCGCGCCGGTGTAGACGATGATCTGCACCATGCCAAGGAACGGGGCCGAGTTCGCGAGGTAGAGCACCGCGAGGTTGATCATGGTGAAGGCGACCCACAGTGCGCTGTGGACCGCGCGTCGCGACAGGATCAGCCCGAGCGCTCCGGCCACGGAGAAGACCGCGCAGACCCAGAAGACAATGGCCTCAGCGGTACTGGGTTCGGTCTCGGTCATGCCGACTCCCCCTCCGCGATGCGGAGCAGGCCCTCGTCGCCGGCTGGCTCCTGCGCGGGGACCGCCCCGGTGACCTCGCCGGCGTAGTAGTTGCGATCGGTCGTGTCCGGGACCATGGGGTGTGGCGGAGCAATCATCCCGGGCAGGAGGGGTGCGAGAAGATCTTCCTTCTCGTAGATCAGGTCGGCCCGATTGTCATCAGCGAGTTCAAACTCGTTGGTCATCGTCAGAGCACGAGTGGGGCACGCTTCGATGCATAGCCCGCAGAAGATGCAGCGCAGGTAGTTGATCTGGTACGTCCGGCCGTAGCGCTCGCCTGGGGAGAAACGCTCACCATCGGCGTTGTCCGCGGCCTCGACGAGAAGTGCATCGGCCGGACAGGCCCAAGCGCACAGTTCGCAACCGATGCACTTCTCCAGCCCGTCGGGCCAGCGGTTGAGTTGATGGCGTCCGTGGAAGCGGGGCTTGGGTGGGAAGCGATCGGCCTGCTCGGGGTATTGCTCGGTGACGACCTTTTTGAACATGGTCGCGAAGGTGACGCCGAAGCCGCGTACGGCGGCGGGCAACTCAGGCATCTGTTCCCTCCTGTGAGGTCTGCTCGTCCTGCGACGCCTCGCTCGTCACGGTCCCCGCCACGACGGCACCGGCCGCCGAGCGCCGCGAGGAGTAGGTGAACTCCTGCCCGGGCAGGGGCGGCACCGGATAACCGCCCTCGTAGGGGTCGAACGGCTTGCGCATCTCTGCCTCCGCGCGCTCGATCTCGCGCTTCTCCTTGCGGTCACTGCGGATCTGGACAACCCACGAACCGACGACGATCACGACGAGTGCTCCCGCACCGACGAGCAGAAGTTCCTGCGTCGAAGCGGAGTACTCGTTGCGGACGACCCGGGCAGCGGCCACCACGACGATCCAGACGAGCGAGGCAGGGATCAACACCTTCCAGCCAAAGCGCATGAACTGGTCGTACCGCAGACGCGGCAGGGTTCCGCGCAGCCAGATGAAGACGAAGATGAACAGTTGGACCTTGATGAGCCACCACAGCAGCGGCCACCAACCGGTGTTGGCGCTCTCCCACAGCGAGATCGGCCAAGGCGCGCGCCAACCGCCGAGGAACAAGGTGGTGGCCAGCGCCGACACGGTGACCATGTTGATGTACTCGGCCAGGAAGAACAGCGCGAACTTCAGCGACGAGTACTCGGTGTGGAAGCCACCCACGAGTTCGCCCTCGGCCTCCGGGAGGTCGAAGGGTGCACGGTTGGTCTCGCCGACCATGGCCGTCACATAGATGAGGAATGACGGAAGGAGGATGACGGCGTACCAGATGGGTTCCTGCGCGGCGACGATCGCCGAGGTCGACATCGACCCGGCGTACAGGAACACCGCGACGAAAGACATCGACATGGCGAGCTCGTAGGAGATCATCTGCGCCGAGGAGCGCAGGCCGCCGAGCAGCGGGTACGTCGAGCCCGAGGACCAGCCGGCCAGCACGATGCCGTAGATGCCGATGGACGCGATAGCGAGGACGTACAGCACCGATACCGGGAAGTCGGTCAACTGCAGCGGTGTCTCAACGCCGAAGATCGAGACCATCGGACCAAACGGGATGACCGCGAACGCAAGGAAGGCCATGGAGGCGGAGATCACCGGGGCGATCCAGTAGACCGCCCGGTGCGCCGTCTTGGGAATGATCTCTTCCTTGAGCGCGAGCTTGAGGCCGTCCATCAGCGACTGCAACAACCCGAAGGGGCCGACGCGATTGGGGCCGATGCGGTTCTGCATACGGCCGACGACGCGACGCTCCCACCAGATGGTGAAGAGCGTGAGCAGGACGAGCATCACGAAGATGGCGAGCACCTTGAGGATGATGAGCCACCACGGATCGTTGAACACCATCTCGCTCATGCGGCACCTCCGCTCAGCCGGACTCGTGAACCGTGCGTGGCACCAAGTTCGAGGACATCCGAGCCCGTCGAGTGCATCGGCACCCACACCGTGTTGTCAGCACCCTCGGCGATGCGCAGGGGCAACTCCAGGGATCCGCGATCGGTGGAGATCACCACGCTGGATGCCTGGGAAAGTCCGTGGGCGGCGGCGGTGTCGGCATTCAGGAGAGCCTCGACGGGGCGGGCGGTGGCCGCCAGGTGTGGCTCACCGTCCTGCAGCGCGCCAGCATCGAGCAGCAACCGCCACGTGGCAAGAGCGACCCCATTGCCCGCGGAGGCGGGGGCCTGCTGCGGCAACTCGGCGCGTTCGCCGTCCCAGGGACCGAGTGCGGCCAACTCTTGGCGCAGGGCGAGGACGTCACCGGTGCCGAAGCTGACTCCCATCGTGTCGGCCACCATGGCAAGGACACGGGCATCGGTACTGGTCTGCGCATCGTGAATCGCCGGGGAGAAGGGCTTGGTGCGGCCCTCCCAGTCGGTGAACGAGCCGGCCTTCTCCGCCACCACGGCAACGGGGAAGACGACGTCGGCCGCGGCGGTCACATCATTGTGATGGGTCGACAGTGCGACGAGGAACGGCACTTCGTCGATGGCACGGCGCAGCGCGTCAGCATCGGCGGAGTCGGCCACCTCGAGCCCGGCGACGACGAGAGCGTCAAAGCGGCGCGGCTCTTCGCGCTCGACCCGCCCGTGGTCAGCCAAGATCTCATCGATCATGCCAGCAGTCGATAGCCCAGCCGATGTGGGCAGCGCATTCGGATCGATGCCCCACACAGCGGCGACCTGATCGCGCGCGGGCGCATCAGTGAGGGGACGACCGCCGGGGAGAAGCCCGGCCAGTGCGCCGGCATCGACAGCACCCCGCTCACCGGCGCGACGTGGCACCCAGGCGAGCCGGGCACCGGTTGCTGCGGCAAGGGCCGCCGCCTGCGACAACGCGCCGGGGACGGCGGCCATGCGCTCGCCCACGAGGATGACCGAGCCGGCCAGTCGCAATTTGGTCAGCAGGTCGCCGTCTTCGCCCTGCGCGATGCGGGCCAGGACATTCGCCTCTTCGCCGGCGGGGCACCCCCACCAGGTGGCGCCCATCTTGTCGATGCCGCGCGTACGGACGGGTGCAATCGAGACGATGGACGTGCCGAACTTGTTGGCCGCCTTGCGCAGGCGGAGCAGGACGATCGGTGACTCATCCTCGGGCTCCAACCCGACCAGGAGAACCATCGGCGCCGCGTCGAGGTCGGCGTACGTCGGGCCGATCGCCATGCCGGCAACGTGAGCGGCGAGGAACTGCGCCTCTTCGGCGCTGGTGACCCGATTGCGGAAGTCGATGTCATCGCTACCGAGGACCACACGGGCAAACTTCGCGTAGGCGTAGGCGTCCTCGAAGGTCAGTCGCCCACCAGTGAGAACACCTGCGCGACCTGCCGCCTCGGCAAGTCCACGGCCTGCACGATCGAGCGCTTCCGGCCAGGACGCGGGACGGAGTTCGTCACCGTCTCGGACGAGGGGAGATTGCACCCGCCCGTCGGTCATGTAGCGGAAGGCGAAGCGACCCTTGTCGCAGTTCCACTCCTCGTTGACCTGCGGGTCGTCCCAGGCCAGACGTCGGGTGATGACACCTCGGCGCACGTCGGTGCGCAGCGAGCAGCCCGAGGCGCAGTGCTCGCATGTCGTCGGCGTGCTCACCAGGTCGAACGGGCGGGCACGGAAGCGGTAGTCGGCGCTGGTGAGTGCGCCCACCGGGCAGATTTGAATCGTGTTGCCCGAGTAATAGGAGTCGAATGGCTCGTCTGGCCCAACGCCCACCTGCTGCTTGGAGCCGCGCTCCAGCAACTCGATCATCGGATCGCCGGCGATCTCATCGGCGAAGCGGGTGCACCGCGCGCAGGACACGCAGCGCTCACGATCGAGGAGGACCTGCGCACTGATGCTGATGGGCTTGGGGAAGGTGCGCTTCTTCAGGTCGAATCGGGAGACACCGCTTCCGGCGCTCATGGCCTGGTTTTGCAGTGGGCACTCGCCACCCTTGTCGCAGATGGGGCAGTCCAGGGGGTGGTTGAGCAGCAGGAACTCCATGACCCCCTCCTGCGCTACCGAGGCGACCTCGGAGGTGCGCTGAGTGCGGATGACCATGCCGTCGGTCACCGGGATGGCGCACGCCGGCTGTGGTTTGGGCTGGCCCTCGATCTCGACCAGGCACATCCGACACGCGGCCACGGGATCGAGCAACGGATGGTCGCAAAAGCGCGGGATCTCAATGCCCATCATCTCCGCAACGCGGATGACCAAGGCTCCCTTGGGTACACGCACGGCGATGCCGTCGACTGTGACGGTCACCGAGTTCGGATCGGTCTGCTCCACGCCCGACGGGGCCTGCGGTGCGACGGTCATCGGGCAGCCACTCCTTCGAAGACGTAGCCGGCGACGGGTGGGAATGACTCGTCGACCGGGACGCTCGTCGCGGTCTGGAACTCATCTCGGAAGTACTTCACGGCGGCGGGGTATGGAGTGGCGGCAGCGTCACCAAGAGCACAGAAGGAGCGCCCCATGATGTGACCACACACCTCGTTGAGCAGGTCCATGTCGGGGTCTGTGCCGTGCCCGGCCTCGAACTTGTCCAGCAAACCAGTGATCCAGTACGTGCCCTCGCGGCAAGGCGTGCACTTGCCGCAGGACTCGTGCTTGTAGAACTCCAGCCAACGTGTGACCGCCTTGACGACGCTGATCGTGTTGTTGAAGACCATCGGGGTGCCGGTACCCAGCATCGAGCCGGCGTCAGCCATGGCTTCGTAGGTCAAGGGGGTGTCGAGGTGGTCCGCCGTGAGCATGGGTACAGACGAGCCACCGGGCAGCCAGAACTTCACCGGGCCGCCACCGATCACGCCACCGGCGTACTCGAGCAACTCGCCCATCGTGATGCCGAGAGGGGCCTCGTAGATCCCGGGGCGCACCACATGGCCGGAAACCGCGAAGACCTTGAAGCCCGGCGACTTCTCGGTGCCGAATTGACGGAACCAATCGACCCCGTTGTTGATGATCCAGGGCACGTTGGCGATGGTCTCAACGTTGTTGACAACGGTCGGGGACGCGTAGAGACCGTGGGTGGCCGGGAACGGCGGCTTCAGTCGCGGCTGACCGCGTAGACCCTCCAGGGAATTGAGCAGGGCGGTCTCTTCGCCGCAGATGTAGGCACCGGCCCCGGAGTGCACGGTCACACGCAGGGAAAATCCCGAGCCGGAGATATTGTCGCCGATCAGGCCAGCCTGCTCCGCCTCGCGAATCGCGGTGGCCACGCGACGGATCGCCTGGGGCACCTCACCACGGATATAGATGAAAGCGTGACTCGCGCGAATCGCGTACGAGGCAATGATGACGCCCTCGAGAAGCGCGTGCGGGTTAGCGATCATGATCGGGACGTCCTTGCAGGCGCCCGGCTCTGACTCGTCAGCGTTGACGACCAGGTAGTGCGGCTTGCCGTCGTTCTGCGGGACGAAGCTCCACTTCAGGCCGGTCGGGAAGCCCGCACCGCCGCGGCCGCGAAGGCCGGTGTCCTTGACCGTGCCGATGATCGCGTCGGGGTCCATAGCCAACGCCTTGGGCAGTGCTCGATAGCCACCCTTGCGTCGGTATCCCTCGATCGTGAACAGGTCGGGGGTGTCCCAGTGCTCAGTGATGACCGGAGTCAGCGGAGTCATGCGTCGCCTCCCGGTGCAGCAGGCGCGGACATTCCGTGTTCGCGCGCGTACGTGAGCCCGGCGAGCATGATCGCGTCCGCCTCCCCGCCCTCACCGGCGAGACCATCGACGGGAAAGGCGAGCGTGTGCTCGGTTGCTTGGAAATCTCGAATGACCGGTCCGCGCGTGGACTGGACTACCTCGCCGCGGGCGAGCCGGTCGATGATGTCTACGGCGCTGCTGGGCGTCTGGTTGTCCATGAACTCCCAGTCGACGGTCATGACCGGCGCATGCGTGCACGCGGCCTGGCATTCAATCCGCTCAAGCCAGAACGTGCCGTCGACATCCTGCTTGTTGTGACCAGCACCGAGGCGTTCGGAGACCGCGTCGTAGACGGCGTCGCCACCGAGCAGTGCGCACAGGGTGTTGGTGCAGATTCCGATGTGGTGCTTGCCGACCGGCTTGCGCTTGTACATCGTGTAGAACGTCGCGACTGCGGCTACCTCGGCGGTGGTGAGTCCAAGGACGCCGGCGATGGTCTCCATGGCCTCGGGCGTGACCTCATCATCGATGCTCTGTGCCAGATGGAGAAGCGGCATGAGGGCCGAACGCGAGTTGGGGTAGCGGTCGATGATCTCCGTCATCTGCGCACGCAACTCCGGGGTGAGTTCCATCAACGATCCACCCCACCCATGACCGGATCGATGCTGGCCACGGCTGCCACGACGTCGGACACCATGCTGCCGTCACACATGGCCGCGGTGGACTGAAGATTGTTGAAGGACGGGTCACGGAAGTGTGCACGGTAGGGGCGTGTGCCACCGTCGCTCACCAGATGCACGCCGAGTTCGCCGCGGGGCGATTCCACCGCTGCGTAGACCTGACCAGCCGGCACGCTAAAGCCCTCGGTCACCAACTTGAAGTGGTGGATGAGCGCCTCCATCGACTCGGTCATGATCTCCTTGATGTGCTCAGGGGAGTTGCCCTGGCCGTCGCTGCCGATCGACAGTCGCGCGGGCCAGCCGACCCGCTTGTCCTCGATCATGACCGGCCCGGGCTGCAGCCGATCGAGAGCCTGTTCCACGATCTTCATCGACTCATGCATCTCCTGGATGCGGATAAGGAAGCGGCCGTAGACGTCGCAGGTATCCGCCGTCGCGACCTCGAACTCGTAGTTCTCGTAGCCGCAGTAGGGCTGAGCCTTGCGAAGGTCGTGTGGCAAGCCGGTGGACCTCAGGATCGGGCCGGTGACACCGAGGGCCATGCAGCCGGCAAGATCGAGGTAGCCGATCCCGACGGTGCGCCCCATCCAGATGGCATTGTCGACAAGCAGATCCGAGGTGTCCTTCATCCGCTTCTTTAGTAGCGGGAGAGTCTCGCGAATGCGCTGGACCTGGTCATCGGTGATGTCCTGGGCGACGCCACCGGGACGAATGTAGGCGCTGTTCATGCGCAGTCCGGTGACCATTTCGAAGATGTCGAGGATGAGTTCCCGCTCGCGGAAACCGAAGGTCATGGCCGTCAGCGCACCGAGCTCCATACCACCGGTGGCGAGCGCGACCAGATGCGAGGAGATGCGGTTGAGTTCCATCATCAGGACCCGGATGACGGTCGCGCGCTCAGGGATCTCATCGGTGATGTCGAGAAGCTTCTCCACCCCCAGGCAGTACGCCGCCTCGTTGTAGAACGGGGTGAGGTAGTCCATGCGGGTCGCGAAGGTCACACCCTGAGTCCAGGTGCGGAATTCCATGTTCTTCTCGATGCCGGTGTGCAGGTAGCCAATGCCGCACCGAGTCTCGGTGACGGTCTCGCCCTCGAGCTCGAGGATGAGGCGGAGCACACCGTGCGTCGACGGATGCTGCGGGCCCATGTTGACGACGATGCGTTCCTTTTGGCCCTCGTCCGGCGCCTCGATCGTGTCCCAGTCCCCACCGGACACGGTGTAGACGGTGCCCTCGGTCGTCTCGTAGGACAGTGCGTAGGGATCGATGATCTCCTCGGCTCCCTCGAAGGAGACGTCATCGGTCATCACGGTCTCGTCGGTCATGTCAGACATCAGGTGTAGGACCTCCGCTGATCGGGCGGCGGTACCTCAGCGCCCTTGTACTCCACAGGAATTCCACCGAGCGGATAGTCCTTACGCTGGGGATGGCCGGGCCAGTCATCCGGCATCTCGATACGGGTCAGCGAAGGATGGCCATCGAAGATGATGCCGAAGAAGTCGTAGGTCTCCCGCTCGTGCCAGTCGTTGGCCGGGTAGACCTTGGTGATCGACGGAATGTGCGGGTCGGCATCCGGGCAGGTCACCTCGACACGAAGCCGACGGTTGTGCGTGATCGACTGGAACGGGTAGACCGCATGCAGTTCTCGGCCGACATCACCGGGGTAGTGCACGCCGTTGACACCCATGCACATCTCAAATCGCAACGCGGGCTCGTCCCGTAGTGCGGCCACGAATGCGACGAGGTGCTCGCGGCGAACGAAGAAAGTGATTTCGCCGCGGTACACAACGACCTTCTCCACCGCGGACTCCATCGGCACGCCACGATCGGCGAGAGCCAGGCTCAACTCCTGCGCAGCGTCATCGAACCAGCCGCCGTACGGCGGCA
>JAYNIC010000032.1:9842-10903 GCA_038108715.1 Candidatus Nanopelagicales bacterium
GCGGCAGGGTCGGCCCCGGCATCACGATGGGGGCCACGAGTCCGCCGAAGCCGGACGTATCTCCCCCGTCGACTGCCGAGAACGCACCGTGACGGACACCGACGATCTCAAGCTCGGGAATCTCGGCGGTCGATGTCGTGCGGGCCGCTACTTCAATACCTGCCTCGGCCGGAGAGACGGGGGTCTGATCTTCGCTCACCGCAGCAGGCCCTTCATCTCCAGGGTGGGAGCGGCTGTCAGTGCGGCGAACTCCTCCGCGTCCTGGACGCGCAGTGCCTCAGCGCCGAGCTTGGTGTCCTGGATCTGGTCGTGGATCTTCAAGATCGCATTGATGAGCATCTCCGGCCGAGGGGGGCAGCCGGGGAGGTACATGTCGACGGGGACGACGTGGTCGACACCCTGGACGATCGCGTAGTTGTTGAACATCCCACCGCTTGAGGCGCATACGCCCATCGCGAGGACCCACTTCGGGTTGGGCATCTGGTCATAGATCTGGCGCAGCACCGGCGCCATCTTCTGGCTGACCCGGCCGGCGACGATCATCAGGTCGGCCTGGCGCGGTGAGGCGCGGAAGACCTCCATGCCGAACCGAGCGAGGTCATAGCGCGGGCCACCGGTGGCCATCATCTCAATGGCGCAGCAGGCCAGGCCGAATGTCGCGGGCCACAGTGAGCCCTTGCGGGCATAGCCGGCGACCTTCTCGACCGTCGTGAGCAGAATTCCACTGGGGAGCTTTTCTTCCAGGCCCATGTCGCTAGTCCCAATCCAATCCGCCGCGTCGCCACTCATAGACGTACGGCACCGTCAGGTTGAACAGGAACAGCATCATCGCGAGGAAGACGAAGAGCGGCAATTGGTCGAAGGCGACCGCCCACGGGTAAAGGAAGACGATCTCGATGTCGAAGATGATGAACATCATTGCGGTCAGGTAGTACTTGACCGGGAATCGACCCCCGCCCATGGGCTGCGGCGTGGGCTCGATGCCGCACTCGTAGGCGTCCATTTTGGCCCGGTTGTAGCGCTTCGGGCCGGTGAAGGTGGTCGCGGTGACGCTGAAGAGG
>JAYNIC010000032.1:10913-14831 GCA_038108715.1 Candidatus Nanopelagicales bacterium
CGTATCGGGCCCCCCCCCGCGGCCAGGATGCCGAGGACGAGGATCGGGGCGTAGGGGCTCACCACACTCCTCACAGGCATGTCCTCGGGCTCAGGGGCGAGCTCGCGACCGGCGGACTCCTAGGGTCCGACCGCTTGGCAGTCTACCGACGCCCCGGAGCGCTCAACGCCACCCCCGGTGGAGCGCAACGATTCCCCCGGAGAGGTCAAGCCAAGCCACATTTCGCCAGCCCACCGAGATCATCCGGGCGGCAAGTCCGGCCTGGTCGGGCCAGGCTCGAATGGACTCGGCGAGATAGACGTAGGCGTCCGGATTGGAGGCCGTACGGCGTGCAATCTCCGGCAGCATGCCCATGAGGTACTGGGAGTAGACCGTGCGGAACGGTGCCCAGGTGGGGTGGGAGAACTCGCAGACGACAACCCGGCCGCCTGGACGCGTGACGCGCCGCATCTCAGCGAGGGCCTGATCGGGGTCGGCGGTGTTCCGCAGCCCGAAGGACATCGTGACGGCGTCGAAGGATTGGTCGGCGAAGGGCAGGGCAAGGGCGTCGCCGGCCACGAACGGCAGGTTCGGCTGGCGGCTACGGCCGACCTCGAGCATGCCCAGGGAGAAGTCGCAGGGAACGACGAGCGCGCCACGCTCGGCGAAGGGGGCGCTGGAGGTGCCGGTGCCCGCTGCAAGATCCAGGATGCGCTCACCGGGTCGGGGGGCCACGGCATTGACGACGGCCCGGCGCCACAGCCGGGTCTGGCCAAGGGCAAGCACATCGTTGGTGAGGTCATAGCGAGCAGCCACGTCGTCGAACATGGCGGCAACCTCGTCCGGGCGCTTGTCCAGGTCAGCTCGAGCCATGGCCGCATCCTCTCACTGCTCCCGCCGACCAGCCCCGCGCGCCGTTTTCCTGCTCAGCGGAAGCGACGGCGCGGAGTCGTTGTTGAGGTGACCGCCCGTTTGGAACCATGCTCCGGCTGCCGGGCCCAGCCGGACCCCCTACGCTCAGAGGGTGTCTACTCCCCTGGCGGCCGCTCCGGCCGGACCGCGAGTGCGCACCTACCCCATCATGGATCCGGGCCGCCTACTTGAGCGTCTGCCCGCCGAAACCAGTTCCGCCTGGGTCCATCGCGGTGAGGGCCTGGTCGGCTGGGGAGTTGCCGCCTCCTGGGAGGTCACCGGCGACGAGCGCTTCAGCCGGACTCAGCGGCAATGGAGCGAGTGGTGCCAGCGAGCACAGATCGAAGACCCACTGGAGATTCCGGGCAGCGGACCGGTGGCCTTCGCCACCTTCACTTTCGACCCCGAGCCCCCCTCGGGAGCTCGCTCGCTCGTCGTGGTCCCACGGATCCTCGTCGGCCGACGGGATGGGCACTCGTGGGTGACCGTGGTGGGCGACGGAGAACCCACGCTTCCACCCGTGGCCGTACCCGAGGCTCCGTCGCAGGTCGATTGGTCGCGCGGAAGTCGCACATCTTCGGAGTGGGAGGCTTCCGTCGCCGAGGTGATCACTCGGATTGGTAGAGGCGAACTCGACAAGGTGGTGCTCGCACGCGACATCGTCGCCGAACTGGGCACGAACTTCGATCCGCGCTACCTGCTGCTCCGGCTTGAGGACGCCTACCCCGAATGCTGGACCTTCCTTGTCGGCAACATGGTGGGAGCGACCCCCGAACTCCTGGTACGGCGCACCGGCGACGACGTGCTGTCGCGAGTCCTTGCGGGCACCGTCAAGCGGCGCGGTGAAGACTCCGTTGATGCCTCGCTGGCCCAAGCCCTTCTTGGCAGCGGCAAGGACCTCGAAGAGCACGAGTACGCCGTCCATTCCGTGGCCCGCGCCCTCGCCGCGCACTGCACCGACCTCGATGTTCCCGACCGCCCGCATGTGCTGCGTCTTGCCAACGTCCAGCATCTGGCCACCGACGTCACCGGGCGCCTCGCCGACGGCGCTCCCGCTGTGGCTCTAGCCGCATCGCTTCATCCCACGGCCGCCGTCTGCGGCACACCCACCGAGCGCGCCTTGGCCACCATCCGTGAGGTCGAGGGGATGGACCGCGGCCGCTACGCAGGACCCATCGGTTGGTTCGACTCCCGGGGTGACGGCGAGTTCGGTATTGCCTTGCGCTGCGCAGAGATCGGCAAGGACCGGCTGCGACTCTTTGCCGGCTGCGGGATCGTCGCTGGCTCCGATCCCGAAGCCGAACTTGCCGAATCTCGTGCCAAGTTCCTGCCGATCCGCCAGGCGCTCGGCGGCTGAGCCACCACCACCTAGGCTGACGTCATGTCGGACGAGACCTCACGGGAGCGTCCTCTATCGCGCGCCGAGCGCGAGCGTCGCGAGCGCATTCTCGCCACCGCAACGGACTTATTCGAGACAGCCGGCGTCGCGGAGACGTCGCGACGTGACATCGCGCGCGCCGCCGACGTCGCTACCCGTTCCGTGACCTCGTGGGCCACTTCCCGCACCGACGTCCTCGCCCGTGTCGTCGCAGCACTCCCCTTCCCGCCCACCTCACAACGCATCCAGGAGGCCGACGGCGCGGCCTCGCCCATGACGACCATCCTCACCGCGGCACGCGATGCCTTTGGCGCTCCCGCGTCGGTGTGGGATGACATCGAGTTGCAGGCCGTCGCCCTGGCCCCGTTTGATGACGATCTCGCGGCTGTTGTGCGCGATCGCATGGCCATGCGATGGGAGGCCGCGCGCAACGTCGTACGACGACTGCGCGGTGAAGGAGCAGTCGACGAGGCTATCGATGACGACGCGGCGACACTTCTGGTCATCGCGGTCGGTGCCGGCCTAGCGCTACTCGACGGCCTCGTGCCGCGAAGTGCCGACGCGGAGGCATGGTCACGCTTGACCGCCCGACTGCTGGAGTCACTCGCGGCCGCTGACCCACCGGAGTTGGACTACGACGGGCCAACCCGCCCGATGCGCGTTCGCGTCGTGGCTCCGGACAGCCCGGCCGCGACCGCCCGGGTCCTGCGCGTGCTGGCGCTCATGCGCGTCGACGTGATCTCCCTGTTCACCCACGCACAGGAGGACGACACTCAACTCGTCGACATGATCGTCTCCGTGCCGGAGGGCATGGACCGTGGCACTTTGCGCCAAGCGCTCGCGACGGTCGCCCATCGAACCAGCGTGCGTCGCGGGTCGGAGGAGGACGAGGACGACCTGGTGGCGAGGATCCTCGACGCCTCGGCCCAGCTGGTCGCCCATCCGCAGCGCGCTCCACGTGCCGCCGCCGATCTCGTCATGGCCGATTCGTGGACCGTCGAGCCGGCCACCTCCGGTGAGGACGCCGGACCCAACGTCATGCGCCTGCAGTGGACCCCGGAGCATCACGTGGTCCTGCGGCGGGCGGGGGCGCCGTTCGCCGCGGTTGAGCGATCCCGCGCGTCCGCGCTCCTACGTCTTGTCGAGCAGATCGCGTCTGCGCCGGCCGGTGCCGGTGGCTTCGGCTGGGTCGAACATCTGCGGGATGGTTCACGCGTCGAGATTCGCCTCGCCCGACCGGAGGATGCCGAAGACGTTGAGGACATGCACGAACGCTCGTCGGAGGCCACCCGCTACCAGCGCTACTTCGCCCCGATGAATGACTGGCGTGTCGACCAACTCAGTCGAATCTCCGGCGGCCACCGTGGAGCGACCCTCGTTGCGCAGGATGCGTCCGGTCAGGTCATCGGACTGGGCAATCTCTTCCCCGAGCACCCGGACGACACGAGCGCCGCCGAGATCGCCGTCATCGTGGAAGATGCCTGGCAGGGTCTCGGACTCGGCACCCTGCTGCTTGCGCACCTGATCGAACTTGCACGTCGCCAACGATTCACGACCTTGACGGCTCTGGTGCTGGCCACCAACACCGGCATGATCCAACTGCTCGAACGTCTGGACCTGACCTGGACCAAGCAGACCGATCCCGATCT
>JAYNIC010000033.1:0-4290 GCA_038108715.1 Candidatus Nanopelagicales bacterium
CACCTGAGGCCAGCAGGAGGTAATCCTCTGGGTTCGCCTGGGCATTGACGGCCCCAACGATCTGGGCATAGCTCATGGGCAACACATCGTCGGGTGCCGTCCGTGCGGCGATGAAGGAATCCAGGTCGTGCTGCATCTCCGTGCCGCGATCGGTCCAGGTCGCTGTCGCCCGCCAGTCACCGAGTCGCGCATCTAGTTCGCGCAAGCCCTCCCTGGCATCCGCGACGAGTGGCTGGGATCGGTGCTTTGCCGCGTCGAAGCGGGCTGCGTTCAAGCCGACGAACTGGGCATCAGGGGCGAACGCCGTCCACGAATTTGTCGTGAAGTCCTCAAGGCGTGTGCCGACGGCGAGTACGACGTCGGCCTCGGCGGCGAGCACATTGGCCGCGGCCGCGCCGGTCACGCCGATCGGGCCGCCGTAGCGTGGATGGTCGGCAAGCAAGGTCGACTTGCCCGCCACCGTCTCGACCACCGGAATCCCGCGGCGCATCGCAAAGTCGGCGAGTTCGGCTTCGGCCAGGGAGTAGTGAGCTCCGCCGCCGGCGATGATGAGCGGTCTCTCGGCGTTTCGCAGAATCTCGACCGCGCGCTGCAGTTGATGGAAATCCGGACGAGGGCGGATGGGCTGGTGCACGACGGTCTCGAAGAACTCGTCCGGGAAGTCGTATGCCATCGCCGCGACATCCTGGGGTAGGCCAAGGAATGCCGGACCGCAGTCACCGGGGTCCCGCAAGGTGGCAATCGCCTGCGGAAGCGAGGACAGCACCTGGGCGGGGTCAGTGATGCGGTCCCAGTAGCGCACGACGGGCTTGAAGGCGTCATTCACCGTGATGGTGGGATCCCCGAAATGCTCCACCTGCTGCAGTACCGGATCGGGTAGGCGGCTGCGGAATGCATCTCCGGCGATGAGCAGCAGGGGGAGTCGGTTGGCCATTGCCGATCCTGCGGCGGTCACCATGTTCGTCGCGCCCGGACCGATCGATGAGGTGGCGACGGTGAACTGTTGTCGCCGCATGGCCTTGGCGTAGGCGACACCCGCGAGAGCCATGCCCTGCTCGTTCTGGCCACGCCAGACCGGAAGGGACTCCCGGTTCATCTCGAGGGAATGACCTAGGCACGTGACGTTGCCGTGGCCGAAGATGGCGAAGACGCCGGGCACGAGTGGCATCTCCACGGCGGGTGCGCCGGGAAGGGGCTCGGCCATGACGCGCTGGGCGATGAGGTGGCGAACAATGGCATCTGCCGTGGTCATCTTCATGCGGACGCTCCCAGATCGGTAACGGGCTCCCATGTGCGGGACTCCCAGGAGTTGATGAGGGCTTGCTGGACGCTCACCACGTCAACGGCCTCGGCGAAGCCGGGGGAGAAGGTGTCGCCGGTCGCGAGCGCCTCGAGAAAGACGAAGTCCTCGGTGGCGACGATGTCCTCGAAGCCGATGGCGTTGGCCTGACCGGGCACGAAGGCGCCGTGGTACGGGAAACGGTCGCCGCCGAAGATCGTCGTCCAGCCGGTGTTGGGGTCGCTGGGATCGTGTCGGTAGTACTGCAATTCGTTGAGTCGCTCGAAATTCCACGCGAGTGCACCCCTGGTGCCGTAGATCTCGAAGGCGTTCTGGCTCTCCGGACCGATCGTCGTACGTGACGTCTCGAAAGTTCCGGTCGCGCCGCTGGTGAACGTGCACAGCATTGAGGCGAAGTCCTCGTTCTCCACCTCACCCTTGGGATCTTCCGGTCGTCCACGGCCGTAGTGGCTCGCGGCGCCCTGGGGGATCGGCCGGTGCGTGATCACGGTGTGCTTCATCCCCACGACCTCGGCGATATCGCCGACGAGGAACTGGGCGAGCGACACTGAGTGGCTCAGGATGTCCGAACTCACCCCGTATCCACCCTGATCGAGCATGAAGCGCCAGGTGAGCAGGCCCATGTCATCCGAGCCGTACATCGACAGGAAGCGGCCGCGGTAGTGCGTGATCTCACCGAGCGCGCCGGAGGCGATGAGGTTGCGAGCGTGGATGACCAACGGTGACCACAGGTAGTTGTAGCCCACTCCGGTGAGGATGCCGGCCTTCTTCGCCGCGGCGTAGGCCTGCACGGTCTGCGCCGGAGTGCCACCGATCGGCTTTTCGCTAAAGATGGCCTTGCCCGCCGCAGCGGCCGCTTCGATCATCGGCACGTGCAGCATGTTGGGCGCGGTCACCCAGACGGCATCGACCTCGGGGTCGGCGACGGCCTCTGCCCAGTCAGTGGTCGCACGGGCAAATCCGAAGTCGCGCACGGCGCGCTCGCGGCGATCGGCCTCGGTGTCGGCGCAGACGACAAGCTGCGGATCGCAGGAGCGATCGGGGAACAGCGACGGGATGCGCAGGACCGAGCGTGAGTGCGCTTGACCCATCCAACCCAGGCCGAGCACGGCCACGCCGATGTGCTTCATCGAACACGTCCTTCCGCCGAGGTCATCGGGAGACGGTCATCCTGCTCGGTCCAGGTCCCGCGAATCCAATGGTGGTTCGGATCGTCGCAGAAGGCCATGGTGCGATCCTCGGCCGGTCCGGCAAGCACGTTGAGGAAGTACATCGGATAGTCCGGCGCTGCGGCGGTCGGACCGTGGTACCCCTGGGGGACGAGAT
This sequence comes from Candidatus Nanopelagicales bacterium, assembly GCA_038108715.1. Classification (GTDB taxonomy): domain Bacteria; phylum Actinomycetota; class Actinomycetes; order S36-B12; family S36-B12; genus Mxb001. The sequence continues at coordinate 2,627 of JAYNIC010000033.1, forward strand.
AGGTATCTCCGTCGGAGATGACGACCGTCTCGTCCACGGAGTTGTCCACGGTGTAGACGTGGAAGAGGCCGTGGCCCAGCGGATCACCATGGGGAGAATCGTTGGTGCCGATGCGGAAGTAGTAGATCTCCTCGTTGTTCGTCGGGCAGTCACCGATGCCGTCATGGCGGTGCGGTGGCCAACTCGACCAGTTGCCCCCGGGGGTGATGACCTCACACACGCTGATGCGATCGGCACCGGCGAAGGAGTCGGGCGTGGCGATGTTGGTCACCTGCCGCGAGGCCTGCCCGCCACCGCGCACCTCGACGGGTACGTCGGCTGCTGCGGTGTACACGACCGGATGATCGGCCCGAGCCTTCGCGGTGAGGATCGCCACCTCACCGGACACATTGCGGAAGTCAATGTGCGCGCCGCGCGTGACATAGAGCCAGTCACTCACCGCGGAGAAGACACCGTCGCGCCCGATCAGCGTGTACGAACCCTCCTCGCCCGCGACCCTGACGACGACGGTGACGTCTCGCGCCGACAGCGGCACGATGACGGCCTCGCGATCCTCGAGGTCCATGCTGAAGTCGCGGTCGATGACGGTGAGTCCGCTGTAGGCCCAGCCCGCCTCCTCGACCGTGATGGACATCGGTCCGCCATCGTGGGCGAGTGTGCCGTGGGGGTGGTACCAACCCGAATCGGTGGAGCCTGAACTCATTGCGCTTCCTTTCCGTGCACGATCTCGACCGCGGTGGTCACGATCCCTTCGACGTCGCCGTCATGGGGGTAGAGCAGGGTGCGACCGGGGATGAGGCCGCGAACATTGGGTTCACGCATTGCCTTCGCCCAGCCATCGACGACGGCCTGGCGTCCTTCTCCCGGATCGCCACCGAGCAGCAGGATGGGCATCGTCGTCGTGGCGGCGACCTCCGCGATGCGATCCGTCGCGGGGATCTTTAGCCAGGTGTGCGCACTGCTTGATCCGAGCCCCGAGGCGATGGCCACCGCGCGGATCAACTCTTCATCCCGGGTGTCGAGGTAGGCCCGGCCCTGCTCATCCTTCAGGTAGGGCAGCGGCTCCACCATGATCGGGATGCCCTGATCGGCCATCGCCGTGACGACGGCCGCGCACATCTCCAGAGTGCTGGCGACACCGGGGTCGGTGAACTCGATCCGCAGCAGCACCTTGCCCGCATCCACGCCGGCCTCGGCAAGGTGATCGGGGTCGTACGCCGTGATGCGATCATCCAGCTCCCAGTCGGCCCCGCGCAGCCCGCCGCGGTTGATCGTCCCCACCGTGACACGCCCCTCGAGTGCGCCGAGCCACGCGAGTTCTTCCAGGATGTCTGCGCTCGCCATGACACCGTCGACACCGGGCACCGACAGTCCGCGCATGATGTTGTCGAGCAACGTGTAGCGGTCGGCGACGGCGAGTGGGTCGTCCGCTACGGAGATCATGCCCCGGGCGGTGTGGTCGGCCGCGAGGATGAGCAGGTTGCCGTCATCCCCCACGAAGGGGCGCCGCGCGCGATCGGCGAGGGCGCGACGCAAGGACTGCGGATTGCGCACGCGTGCCTCGCACAGCGCCGAGTAGTCCTGCCGATCGAGCATCAGGTTCCCTCCGCCATCATGTCTTCCACCAGTTCGATGGTCGGCATCGCGTCCGCGCAGGTCAACTG
>JAYNIC010000033.1:4300-14478 GCA_038108715.1 Candidatus Nanopelagicales bacterium
GCGACGTAGGCCCCGGCCGCATTGGCGAACAGGCCGATTTCGGGGATGGTCCAGCCGGAGAGCAATCCGTGGATCAGCGCACCGCCGAAGGCATCGCCGGCGCCGAGGCCGCACAGCACGTCGATCGGCAGAGGCGGGATCGTCCAGCGGTCCTGCGTGGTCGCGAGCAAGACGCCGTCTCCACCGCGCTTGACGATGGCGAGCCGCACGCCTTCGGCCAGGAGGGCGTCGGCGGCAAGGTCCGGATCGGTCTCCTCGACGGCGACCTCGCACTCGGCGCGGTTGCCGACAACGACGGTGGAGCGGCGTACGGCGGCCAGCGCCACCTCGTGCGCGCGGGCCGAATCGGGCCACATGGCGGGGCGGTAGTCCAGGTCGAGGATGACCTCCGGCTGTCGATCCCGTAGGTCGAGCCAGTGCTCGCAGGTGCGAGCCGTCTCACCCTGTGCCAGCGCCCCGAGGGACATCCACAGGATGCGCGTGTCGCGGATGACCTGCTCGGGAACGTCGCCGGGAGTGATCTGGGTGTCTGGTGCGGACGAGCCGCGATAGAACTCGATCTTCGGGTCCTCGGGCGGGTCTAGGGCCGTTAGTACGACCGGTGTTTGGCCATCGCCGGTGCCGATGAACGACGTGTCGACGTTCCAGGTGCGCAGTTGATGACGGACGTACTCACCGAGGGGACCGGCGCCCACCTTGGTCACGAGCGCCGCGTGATGTCCCAGGCGCGCCGCTGCTACCGCAACGTTGGTGGGCGAGCCACCGATCGACTTGGCGAACGTCTGCGGGTCGAGGAATCCAGCGCCTTCCTCGCGGGCATAAAGGTCGACGCTGACGCGACCGACCGTGATGACGTCCGGGGTGGTCATGGCACTAGTGCGCAGCGTCGGCGGAAGCGACCTTGGGGGCCACGGTGTCGCGCAGGTAGTCCAGCGATGTCACGACCTGGGCGATCGGGCCCTCCCCCTCTGCGGGCAGGCCGTCGGTGATGGCGGTGTCCTGCTCGATGACGTACCAGCCGTTGTAGCCGCGCGATTCCAATGCCTCGACGACTCCGGCAATGTCCACGTCGCCTTGACCCAGCGGCGTGAATAGGCCCTCCTGTGTCGCTGCCATCAGCGACTTCTCGCGAGCGAGGACCGGCGGTACGAGCGACAGGTCCACGTCCTTGAGGTGGACATGGCCGACGCGGTCAAAGGCCTTCTTGGCGAACTCCACGGGATCTTGGCCGCCGATGGCCATGTGCCCGGTGTCGAGGCAGAAGTTCACGTCGCAGCCGTTGAGGACCATGTCGATGTCGTCCTTGGTTTCGATAACGGTCTGGACATGCGAGTGCATCACCTGGTTCAGGCCGTACTCGGCGCAGATCTCGTCGACGATGCCGAACATCTCCATCATGTGCTTGCGCTCGTCGGCCGTCAGAGGTGTCGGCACGGACCAGTCCGGGTCGACGACGATCGCTGAGATGAACTCGGTCGCGCCCGCTCGCTTGAAGAGGTCCGCAACACGGTGGGCCTCGGTGATCGTGGCCGCGCGGAAATCGGGGTTGTGCAGGACCAGCGGGGTGAAGCCGCCGATCAGGGTCATGTCGTATTCGCCGAGCGTCGCGCGCACATCCTCGGGGGAGGTGGGCAGGAAGCCAGGTGCCCCGAGTTCGGTGGCCGGGAGGCCGAGTCCGGACATCTCCGTCAGGACTCGCGGGGTGGGAAGCATGGCGCCCCAGCCGGGGACCTCGCAGATGCCCCAGGAGATGGGCGCTGAGGCCACGCGGTCGAGGAAGGTGGACATGAACTCCCCAATGATTGGAACGTTCCAACGTTGATGGGCAAATCGTGGCACACTGCCCCGGAGGTGGGCAAGTGGCCCACCCCCATCGCGACTGTCGAGTAGCGGGGGGATTTTCGACCGAATCAGCCCCGTATCTCGACACTCGCGCACAAGAGGGAGGCATGTCGATGCGCATTGTCGTCATCGGCGCGGGCCGGATGGGCACGATCCGGGCGGAGGACCTCGCGGCCGACGGACGGGTCGACGAGATCGTCATCGTCAACCGCAATGCCGAGCGGGCCGCCGCGCTTGCCGAGCGGGTGGGGGGCACCGCCGCCTCCTGGCCCCAGGATGTGGCCGACTCCGAGCAATGGCCTGATGCTGATGGCTACATCGTGACGACCGCAACCGATACCCACGCCGATCTCATCTCGGCGCTGGCCATCCGCGGCCGGCCGCTCCTGATCGAGAAGCCGCTTGCGATGACGCTGGAGGAGACCGACGCGCTCGTCGAGCTTGCCGGGACCACCGGTATGCAGATCGGCTTCCAACGTCGATTCGACGCCGGAATTCGCGAGGTCAAGCGGGCCATTGAGTCCGGTGATCTCGGCGTGCTCTACACGCTGACCATGACCGCTCACGACATTGCGCCGGGCACGGCCGAATTCATCGCGGGTAGTGGTGGCACCTTCCGCGACATGCTCGTGCACGATCTGGACCTTGCGCGCTGGTTGAGCGACTCCGAGATCATCACCGTCTACGCGACGGGCGCCGTGCGCAACCATCCCGACTACGCCGCGGCCGATGACTACGACGTGGTGGCGGTCCACCTCTCGATGGCGAACGGCGTACCCATCATCATCAGTGGCACCCGCCACGACCCGGTGGGCCACGACATCCGACTCGAGGCCTTCGGGTCGCAGGATTCGTTATCGGCCGGGCTCAATCACCGCACCCCCCTTCACCTCGCCGACGGCGATCTCCCGGTCAACGCGGATCCCTACGCCGGATTCATGGACCGGTTCCGTTCCGCCTTCACCGCCGAGACCAGCGCCTACGTCGACTTCGTCCTCGGCGTGGGGGCCAATCCCTGCCCGCCGGAGGCCTCCCGCGCCGCGCTCGCTGCAGCAATCGCCTGCGAGATAAGCGCCCGCGAAGGACGACCGGTCGCCATGGCCGAAGTTGAGTGAGTCCAGGCCCTCCTAGGCGCAATCCCATGCCGACAACATCCACCGAGCCGACCCGCAGGCGACCCACGCTGCACGATGTCGCCGCGCGCGCGGGCGTCTCGAAATCCCTGGTTTCGCTGGCCTTGCGGAACTCACCGAAAGTCTCGCCGGCGAGCCGGGCGGCAATCCTCACCGCCGCCGAGGAACTGGGGTACCGCCCCAATCGCACGGCGAGCAGTCTGGTGCAGCAGCGCACGCACACCATCGGCGTACACATCCTGGACCTGCACAACCCGGTCTTCGCCGAGATCCTGGACGGCGTTCACGAGGCTGCTCGGCAGCATGAGTACTCGACTCTCCTGGTGACGGGCAACGCTGACCGGCAGACCGAGAAGCGTGAGATAACGCGCCTGCTGGAGTCCCGGGTCGAGGGCCTGATTCTCATCGCCCATCGCTTGTCTGACGAGGACGTCGCCGATATCGCCGCAGAGGTCCCGACGGTTGTGGTCACTTGGCCGATTGAAGGAATCGCGCAGTTGGACTCGGTGAGCGGCGATGATGCCCTCGGCATGCGTCTGGGCGTGGACCATCTGGTCGCCCTCGGGCATCAGCGGATCACACACCTATCCGGCGGCGACAACCGCATCGCGCACGCCCGCCAAGCAGGATACGAGGCTGCGATGGCAGCGCACGGACTGGCACCTCGCATCGTCTCCGGCGGATTCACCGAAGCCGCGGGATACGCCGCCGCGCGGGAGGCGGTAGGTCCCCCGCGACCAACCGCGCTCGTGGTGGCCAATGACCTCGCGGCCATCGGTGCGCTGGCGGCCATGCGTGAACTTGGCGTCAATGTGCCGGGAGACATATCGATCGTCGGCTACGACGGCATGCGTCTGCTCGAGTCCCTGGACGTGACGACGGTGACGCAGCCGCTCGCTGACATGGGTCGCCAGGCGGCCAACCTCCTTATCGAACGCATCAACCAGCCCGGTCGGCCTTCGGTCCATAGCCGCGTCGCGACCGGACTCGTGCCGCGTGGGTCGAGTGGGCCCTGCGCGCTGGAGAGCTCGCTCTAGTCCTCGCGTCGACGGGTGCGGAAGCTCGGCGTGGGAAGGTCCGGAAGGCGCTGGAGCATGCGGCCGGCCAGCGAAGCGATCTGCATGCCGATGGTGATGGCGATGATCGACGAAGCGAAGACGAGCAATACTGAGGAGTTCGCCCCGATGCTCAGATCATCGAAGGACGGCAGCGACGACGTGAGGGTTGGGCTCGTGGGGGCGTCGGCACTCGAGGCCTGTGCCGTTGCATCATTCGCGGTTCCGGTCACCGCCTCGGTGAGTGCGACCAGCCCGAGTGACCCGGGCACGAGAAGCCAGAAGACCGGGGTGAACAGGACGAAGGCGGGCGTTCCCCGTTTGCTTCGGTCCTGGATGAGGATCGCTACGAAAAGACCGACAGCGGCGGCGACTCCGGCGGCCATGACCGCATCGAGCAGCCAGGAAACAAGTTGCTGGACGCTGAAGGCAATGAGCAGCAACACGATCACCGGTGTCACGGACCCGCGGGGCTCGTTGAAGGCGAGAATCTGTCCCGCGGCGTAGATGGCCGCGCCGACCCATGCCATTCCGAGCGGCAGTCGGTTCTCGGTGAGGTCGCCGATGTCGTACGGCGAGACGCTGGCGAGTAGGCCGCCGACCAGGACGCCGAAGGTGAGGACCAGGATCTGCACGATCGAGGCGACAAGTCTCGAAGCGCCCGAGATGATGTGCCCGCTGGCCAACTCCTGGGTGGCGCGCGTGATTGCTGCACCGGGGATCAGGGTGATCATGGGTGCGGCCACCACCCGGAGCGGTTGCACGCTGTCGTCAATGAGCGAGCCGAAGCCGAAGACGGCAAACGCGCACACCGCTGCGGCCAATGGCGGGACCAGCGGCTGAATCGCCGGGTGCTTGTCGGTGATGTGGGTGAGCAGGCCGACGAAGACGCCGCCGAGGAAGGCCATCGCCACGCCCCAGAAGCTGAGGCGAAAGACGAGGGCGAACCCGGCCGCGGCCAACCCTCGCCCCAGGATCGTTGCCCACGGCGCGAAGCGCGGCTTCAGATCACGAAGGTGGTCGAGGTCGTCGAGGCCTTCGTCCGGCGTAATCTCGCCCGCCTTGGCCTTTTGGGCGATCTCGTGGACCGGCCGCTTCCGCCGCGGCCGCCTGGTCCATGCGCAGAACCTTGGGGTTCTCGGCGATCACGCGCGCCCGGCCGATGACGGGGTCATCGAGCAGTACCGCATTCGGCAGGACGAAAATGCCGAGGTCGGGTCGTCCATGTGCTTCGGTGACGGCGTGCAGGCTTCGCGTCACGTCGTCCACGGGGTAGCCGGCGGCCAGTTGCGCGCGGCCTAACTCCAGGACGAAGGCCTCAAGGTCTTCGCCTTCTTCCGGGGGCGCCTCATCGGGCCGTTGACTCACGGGGAGAGCATGCCAGCCGATACCGTCGTGGGGTGGCCGAAGCCGAATTCCAGCGCGATCCGACCTATCGCCCGATCATCAAGGTCGCCAAGACCTTCTTTGCCGGTCTCGGTATCAGGTTCGACATCGTGGGTGAGGAGAACATCCCGCTCGTGGGTGGGGCTCTGCTGTCCATCAATCACACGAGCTATCTGGACTTCGCACTCTCCGGAATCCCGGCGGATCTTCGCGGCAAGCGGCTGGTCCGCTTCATGGCCAAGGACTCGATCTTCCGTCATCGCATCGCCGGACCGTTGATGCGTGGCATGAAGCACATCCCGGTCGATCGTGATCAGGGATCGCAGTCCTTCCGCGACGCGGTGCGTTACCTGAAGGCGGGTGAACTCGTCGGCATCTTCCCTGAAGCCACCATGAGCCGGTCGATGGACGTCAAGGACATCAAGTCCGGTGCGGTGCGTATCGCGATTGCCGCGGGGGTCCCGCTGATCCCCATGTGTGTCTTCGGCGGTGCGCGCATCCTGTCGTACGACCATCGCGACTTCTCGCGCGGTACGACGGTTGCGATTACTGTCGGCACGCCCATGCATCCCAAGCGCGGCGACAACACCGACGAGCTCACCGAAGAACTTCGCATGCGCATGCGTGAGCTGCTCGATGAGACGGTCGCGCGCTACCCGGTGACTGGTTCGCCGTGGTGGGTACCCCGTCGTCTCGGTGGTACGGCGCCAACGCTGGAGCAGGCTGAGGAGCTCGACCGGCAGGCACGCGCCGAGCGAGCAGCGCGCAAGGCGGCGAAGGCGGCAAAGAAGGGACGCAAGCCGCCGGCGGAGTCGCACGATGACTGATCTGGAGGACAACGCCGAGGAGATCGAGCGGGAGGTCGACTACCGCTTCATCCTCGCCAATGAACGCACCTTCCTCGCCTGGATGCGCACCGCGCTCGGTCTGGTCGCGGGTGGCGTGGCTCTGGATCAATTCGTCGCCGTGGCATCGACGAGTCGACCGATTGGGCTTCTCGCCATTGGCATCATCGTGCTCGGTGCGATGGTGGCCGTGGTGGGCATCACGATGTGGCGCCGCTCCGACGCGGCCATGTTCGAAGGCCGACCCCTCCCGCGAACTCGGGCCGTCCCCATCATCGGCGTGTTTTTCGTCCTGCTCGCCCTTGCGGTGGCGCTCGCCCTCACGCTGGGTGCCTAGGCGATGGCTTCCGTGGGCGTCGGTTTCGACGATCCGACCAGTCGCACGCGCATGGCCTGGAGTCGGACTCTGCTGATCATCGCGGTGCTCACTGCGCTCCTGGTTCGCGGAGTCGTCGTTCTGGCAGAGTCGCGGGCAGTATCGATCGTGCTGGTGATTCTCAGTGCCGTGATGATCGGGATCGGGTTGGCCCGCATGCGACGGCTCGCGAAGTACGGTGCGCAGGCCGGAGATCGCCCTGCGCGACGCACCCTCCTCTGGCTCACCGCGGGTGCACTGGGGATGGCGGCGGTCGGAATAGTGTTCGCGCTGACGTAGGCGATCGAGTCCTTCGGGCATTAGCCTGCGACCGTGACCTCCACCACGCCGATGGCCGGCCCCCTCGCTCCCGAGGCAGTGCGCCGAGTCGTGCATGACCTCATGCCGCGGCTCCTCGAGGACCTGTCGGCCCTCGTGCGGATCCCTTCCTGCGCCTTCACCGGGTTCCCGCGTGAGCCGGTCCACGAGGCAGCGGAAATGACCCGCGGGTTGTTCGCGGCCCTGGGGGCGCGGTCCCACCTGCTCCCCATCGACGGTGGTGAGCCAGCCGTCGTGGCCGAACTCGGCCAAGGCGAACGCCATGTCGTCCTGTACTCGCACTACGACGTACAGCCCGCGGGCGATCTCGACGCTTGGACGACGAGTCCCTTCGAGCCGACCGTTCGTGATGGGCGCCTCTACGGTCGGGGTGCGGCCGACGATAAGAGTGGCATCGTGATGCACCTCGGCGCCCTGCGTGCGATGACGCGCCTGCTCGGTGACGTACCGCTGCGTGTTACCGCCCTCATCGAGGGCGAGGAGGAATGCGGTGGTCCACTGCCGGACTATGTGCTCGCCCACCCGGAGATGGTCGATGCCGATGCGATGGTCGTTGCGGACGTTGGCAATCGGTCCCTGGGCGAGCCGACGCTGGTGACCGCCCTGCGTGGCGTCGTGGACGCGACCGTCGAGGTGCGCACGCTGCCTCAGCCGGCCCATTCGGGCATGTACGGCGGCCCCGCACCCGATGCGCTCCTCGCGCTCATCCGCATCCTGGACACCCTCCGTGATGAGGCCGGTGACACCACGGTGCTACCCGGCTATCCCTGGGAGGGGGCGCCGGTCGATGAGCAGCAGTACCGGGCCGACCTTGGGGTTGCACCGGATGCACAACTCCTGGGCACCGGGCCACTGGCCGATCGACTCGTGACCAAGCCGGCGGTCAACGTCATTGGCCTTGATGCTCCGCCAGTGCATGGCGCCATCAATGCGGTGATCCCCGTAGCGCGCGCGAAGGTGTCCCTGCGGATTCCGCCGGCCACCGATCCTGGCGCCGCGATGGACGCGCTGTGCGAGCACCTGCGTCAGGCGGCGCCGTGGGGCGTTGACGTCGTGGTGACGCCTGGCGAGGAAGGCCGTGGGTGCGCCCTGGAGACCCACGGTCAGGCGTACGCCGCTGCACGGTGGGCGCTCGGCGAGGCCTACGGGCGTGCGGCAAGTGAGGCCGGCGAGGGTGGGAGCATTCCGCTCGTGGCGGCCATCATGGAGGTCGCGCCACGCACGGAGATCTTGCTGATGGGAGCGGAAGATCCCGGCGCTGCCATCCACGCACCGAACGAGTCGGTCGATATCGCCGAGCTCGAATCCATGATCGTCGCCGAGACGCTCTTCCTGCTGCGTCTGGCCGAGGCCGTCTAGACGTCGCGAGCCATTCGGTCGCTACAGCGTTCCGCGCTCGCCCTTGTGGCGTTGTGTCCACTCGCGCATGCGGGGCGGGTAGCCAACGAGTTGGGTGTCGTAGAGCGGGATCTTCCATTTCTTGGCGAGGTCACGGGCCTCGTCCGGGGTTTCGACGCGACGTCGCGTCCATTCCCCGTCATGGGCCACGAGGACGACGGTGGTTTCGGTGGCCATCGTGACGGGTTCGAGGTAGGCCTCGACGCCGGTGCGGGTCTTGGTGAACTCCTCGAGGTGCTTGATGTCCTCACGCGTGGAGCCCCGGTCCCAGGCAGCGTGCCGTTTGCGTCGGTTGAACAGGCCCATGATGGTGAGTCTGTCAGGAATGCACGGCGTACGGCGAATTGCTGCACTAGGCCTGATTTCGTCCCTAGGCCGATTTCGTGACGGGCAGGTCGTACAGCGGGTGCAGGTGGCTGGGGTAGGTCGTGCCGCTCCGGGTGGACGTCCACGTGACGCGACCCTGGTCGTCCTCGCTGATGATGAAGTAGCCGGCGGTGACCGCGAGATGATCCGGTCCGCAGGTCGCATGCACGTTGGCCGGTGTCGTGTTGGCCCCATCGAAGTCAATGGCGTGATCAAGTTGGGCCTGCGTGGCCGGCCGGTTGCAGGTATCCGCCGTACAGGTCAGGTCACGCGCCGTCACAAGGTCGCGCAGAGCCTGACTGGGTCGGTAGCGAGTCGTACCCACTTCGATCAGACGACGTGACCGGTCATCGAGAAGCCACCGCCGCCACCGTGGAGCGTCGGCCAGGATTTCGCGTCCGAGACTCGCCGGGACCCAGCCGTAGCCGGGGACGAACCCCGGCTCATCGGACATGCCCAGAGCTGTCGCCAGGTCGATCACGACCGCGGCATCGGCTCTCGGCCGTGACCCGGGTGCGGATGCGTCCGGAATCGTGCCGTTTGGTGCGAGCCACGGGTCGCTGTGGACGGTGCCGGCAAGGTTGCCAGCATGAATCCCCAGGTCGCTGTGGACGGTGCCGGCAAGGTTGCCAGCATGAATCCCCACGTCGCTGTGGACGGGCTCCGCCCCGCGGGCCAGTGCGCTCAGCCGCGCCATCGCCTCGCGTACGGCGTCCACGCGGACGGCGCCTGCGCGCCGGTCCTCCTCGGCGAAGACCTCCGGTGAAGAGTCAACGACCGCCTTGCGGACTCGGGCCACGTCGAGGACATCGCGATGGATGGTGCAAATCAACGCATGGGGTCCGGTGATCGCCAAGCGGGACTGGCCGTCCGACAAAGTCCACATCCCGACGTCACGCTGAGCGGACTTCTCACGCGTGCGTTCGGTGACTCCGTGGGCATCACGATGAGCGATGGACTTGCGGAGCCGATCGGTGAGGCGCCGAGGATGGTCGGTTGACGCATGCGGCAGGACATCATCCAACACGGCGGATCGAACGTCGCGAGGAACCTCGGCGAGTTCCTTCTCCGCTACGCGCAAGTGACCATAGGCCCAGTGCCCCGCCCAGGCGGCGCCCAGTGCCTCGGGAATCTCTTCGGCGAGGAACCGACTGCTCTCGACGCGTCGCCCCGCGGTTCGGGTCGAGACGCGGGTCGCCAAACTCACCTCGAGAGCGATGGCTCGCTCGCGGGTCTCCCACGCCTGCGACCGGGCCTCGGTCTCGACGCGCAGCCTCTCCCCAGGGGCGGCACCGGCTATCCGTGACTCGGCGAGTTCGTCCTCGATGAGGGCATCGACCTCGTCCTCCGGCCAGCCGGTGGTGGGCCCACACACCGCAGCCAGCGCGATCGACGAGAAGGCCTCGAACCATGCCGCCTGCGCCTGCACCGCCCGCAGGAACCGCACTCGGTCCTTGGC
>JAYNIC010000034.1:0-8145 GCA_038108715.1 Candidatus Nanopelagicales bacterium
AACGCGACGCATCTCGACAAGGGAGGCAGGCAGGAAGCCACGCAGGCCGATGTCGATGATGAGCCCGCCCTTGACGACCTCGATGACGCTGCCTTCGACGACACCGTCCTCTTCCTTGATACGCTCGATCGTGCCCCACGCCCGCTCGTACTGTGCGCGCTTCTTGGACAGGATCAGGCGGCCGTCCTTGTCCTCCTTTTGAAGGACGAGTGCCTCGACGGAATCACCAACGGAGACCACCTCCGAGGGATCAACGTCATGCTTGATGGACAGCTCACGTGAGGGGATCACACCCTCGGTTTTGTAGCCGATATCGAGAAGGACCTCGTCACGGTCAACCTTGACGATGGTGCCCTCGACGATGTCGCCATCGTTGAAGTATTTGATAGTGGAATCGATAGCGGCGAGGAACTCATCGGCATCACCGATGTCGTTGACGGCTACCTGGGGTGCGACGGTCTGGGAGGTCACAAAGACTCCGATGCGGATAGATGTAGGTCGGACGCGTCGAACCCGTGATCACCGTGGAGCGCGGTGGGCCTTGCCAGGCCGTTCCGCGAGCCGCGAAGAACATCACGAGGCCACTCGGTCTGGGACACGTGCAGGCTCGGCGCGTCCGAGGAGGATATCGCACCTCCCCCGGGGCAGTTTCCTCAGGCCGAGCGGCCCAACGACCGGCTAGGGCGCCGCGTGATAGCCCGAACCCTGTCGACCACGAACCGCAACGAGCAGAATGCCGATGATGAGCAGCAGCAAGCCGGCGATGACGGCGACGAGCGGAGCCGTGTTGTTCAGCAGGTTGATCAGTGCCGCCAGTGGCTTGACGTCCTCAACATACGTGGACACCTGGGCCGGGTCCGTCCCGATGACCGCGTCGATGACCGTCACCTGGTCGGTCCCGTCCGGCCCACGCAGGGTCTGCAGCTGGTCGCTCTCGCCCTTGACGATTGCGCCGGTGGTCGGCTCCACGAACAGGGTGAGGGCCATCGAGTAGTAGCGCGGAGCGACGTAGCTCGGCAATGGGGAACCCACCAGTTCACCGGGTACCTCGATCGTGCCGATCTGCGTCGGCTCGACGGTGACGAGGAACTTGTAAACCGGCAGCCCTTCAATCTCCTCCTCGCCCTGGAAGACCGCGTCAACACCGCGATTCAGCGAGGTATCGAAGTACGGGTAGGTCTGTTGCTGCGTGAACATGGGGAATTTCAGCGGCACGATCCCGCTCATCTCGACGTTCTCGCCGTCCAGGTTGGCGCCGCAGCAGTTCGAGAGTTCGGAGGTCACCCGGTTGAAGGCGAAGCGAGCCGTGTCGGCAGTCACCACGACGCCTGCCTCGTCCTCGACGCGCTGGAAGGTGTCGTAGATGGCCAAGTCTTGCGACAGCGCCTCCTGCGTCTGGCTCGCAGGTACGTCGCCACGCGTGTAGCGAATGGCCTTGACGGCAACGTCACGGCGCTCAGTCAAGGTCGCGGGATCGAACAACTTGGCTGCTACGCCACTCTGGTCCGTCTGCGTCACGCCACCGGAATCCTCGCCTGGCGACAGGGGCGCCTTGGCAACGGCCGGTACCACGGTGACCCTGAGCAGGATGCCCAGAACCACGAGAAAGACCCCCAGGCCAATCAGGACGATGCCGATGCCGCGCCTCATACTGCCTCCGTGCTCAAGACCCACTGATCGTGGCTAGTGTGCACAGACGGTAGCGGATACTGGCCCGGACCGCGGCAGAAGCAGCTGTCGTTTCGCGCAAGATTCCCCGATCGACGCTCGTGGAAGGGAGGGAACTCCGGTGAATCGACCCTTCCCCCTCCTGGACGGCTACCGGGCGATCGCCGCCCTCATGGTCCTCACCACACATGTGGCATTCAACACCGGCGAGATCCTCGTGCCTGGGATCGGCCCCCTTCTAGGCCGCCTGGACTTCGGGGTCACGCTGTTCTTCCTGCTCTCCGGCTTCCTGCTCTACCGCCCGTGGGCGCGAGCCGCAATGACAGCGAAATCCGGCCCGGCAATCGGGTCGTACGCCCTACGCCGCGGGGCACGCATCCTGCCGGCGTACTGGCTCATGGTGGTCTTCACCCTCCTGGTGCTGCCCGACATTCAACCCGTCCGCTGGCAGGCCTGGCCGGTGCATCTGGGGATGCTGCACATCTACCTGCCGGGCTTCAGCCTCGAAGGGCTCACGCAAACCTGGAGCCTCGCGACCGAGATCAGCTTCTACGTCGCTCTCCCACTCATCGCCTGGCTCACCGGTCGGCGACATCGAGGAGATCCCGACGCGAGCGCCCGATGGCAACTGACCATCCTCGCCATCGGCATCGCCCTGGCGTGGCTCTACACATCGGTTCGAGTGTCCGGCGTCGTCGGTTCCGCGGATCTCGCCGCCTACTGGCTGCCGGGGTTCATCGACTGGTTTGCCCTCGGGATGGCCGCCGCGGTCATCCAGGTGCGGTTGCGGATGCCGGCTCCGCCCGGCTGGATGCGCTCGATTCGCAGCGTTGCCGGCGCTACGGCCTGGTGCCTGCTCATTGCCGCGTCGCTCTACGTGATCGCGTCCACTCCGCTGGCCGGCCCGCTGACGTTTTCGCCCGCGGAGCCCTCCAGCCTCGTGGTCAAACACATCCTGTACGCCATCATCGCGGCCTTCCTGCTGCTACCGGGGTTCCTCGGGGTGGGCGACACCGACCCCACCGAGCCACCTAGTCGATCAGCGTGGGCCCGCCTCCTCGCGCATCCGGTGGTCGTCTATCTCGGCACCATCTCGTACGGAATCTTCCTGTGGCACCTGGTGCTACTCCGTCTCATCCAGGGCGGTCTGAACATCCCCGTGTTCGGGGGCGGGTTTTGGTTCCTCTGGCCGTTGGTGATCCTCAGTTCGGTCCTGGTGGCGTCGCTGTCGTGGTTCGCGGTGGAGCGCCCATTGCAGCGCTGGAGCCACCGTCCCCGTCGTACCGCCGCGGCCACCTCCGTCGCCAAGCGCTGACCGCCACAAGGACTCCGATCGCTGCGAGTCCGCTGACCATCTGAAGCCCAACGGGGGCAGCGAACGTGGTCGGCCACGGGCTAGCCGCGGCACATCCGGCAGCCACGACCCCCAGTGTCAGGGCGACGTACGCACGAGGAACCACGAGGCATGTCGCCAGGACACCCCCGGCAACAGCGAGACCGGGGAGTCCACCCATCGCCACAGCCGCGACCACGCCTGCCGCCGCGAGACCCCACCTGGCCCATCCCGACGCACGAACGTCGGCCGCGGGGACCGGACGGTCCTTGACCGCCGCGAGCCCGATGAGAACCAGCGCGGCGAGTGCCCCGAAGATCAGGCCGAAGAGGTACAGGCCCTGCGGTCCGTAATCCAACGTGACGACGCCACCGACGCCCGCCGGCACGATCCATGCCTGTCGCCCGGCGTCAACGACTCGCCGTTGACCGTCGCGGACCAGCCATCGTTGGCGTTCTCCGTCGTCTCCAGCAGTCGCGCTTCGGGGGCAGCAGAGATATCCACCGCCCGATGGGTGGCTCCCCAGTCCTGCACGTCGACTCGATCGGTCCGAGACGGCAGCACCGAGCCTGCCACTGGCTCGAGGGCCACCGTCTCGATAGCGAATTCCTCGGTGGATGCGATGTCGATGAGATGTTCGCCCGCCCTGAGCGTCACAACGCGCCCGCCACATGGCTGTGCGGCGATGAGCCGATCGGTGAGCACGTCGCTCACCGTGGCACTGATCCGCGTGCCCACGGCTGGTTCGCCGTCGATGTACATCTCGGGGCCGAAGCCGCAGGGCACACTCGCCTCATCGCTGAGCCGCGGCCCGCGACCAAGATCACCGGCCCCCAGAATGCTGATGTCGCTGATCCCGAGGGGCAGAGGGGCCACCGCACCGGTGTCGGGATCGAGGCTGCGCACCGACGCGCTGTTCTCGAAACGCAGGGTGATGCTCGTCGCCTCCTGCGCCGGGAAGCGCACCATCCCGGATGAGGAGACAACGGTCGGGGTTTCCCGGCCGTTGACGATGGCGGTCACCGACAAGGGACGGGATGCGACCAGTCCCGGCTCCACCAGCAGCCGCACCCCGCGCACCTCGCGGGGCTCGACCCACGTGAGCGTCAGTTCGGGCTTCGTGTCGAAGACGGAGGCGGTCCACGCTGTCGACAGGACCCCGTCGATCGCCGCCTGCGGACGACCTGCCGGGTCGCTCGTCGACACGCTGCTCGCCTGCGCGCGCGGGGCCGTTGGACTGATGGGTTCGAGCAGGGCGTCCAGCGCCTGCCCCGGGCGCGGTCGCACCCACACGCGCACCCGATAGTCGCCGTCCCGCGCGACCGTGACGATGCGGCTGATACCCGATCGCTCCTCGCCGGTCCGCACGAGTTGGGGGCTGCACACGAGCTCACCACCCACCGCCGCGCAGCCCGGCCGCTCCCCCGCTCGAGCTTGCAGCACGACCGGTCCGCCCGACACGGGGGTGGGAAGGACGACCTGACGCGTCAGGGGTGGGTCCAGCCCCGGGATGACTACCTCCCGGATTCCGAAACCCTCCCCCGGACCGTCATCTTCTACGGCTGCCAATGTCAGTCGAAGCCTTTGGGTCGGACCCGCCGGGAGCGCTATCCGCTGAGGCAGGTCGGTGGCCTCCACCGGGACAGTGCTCTCCCCTGCGTCGGTGGTCACGGTCACCTGCGTCGGCGCCACACCCGCGATATCCCCCACCAGCAGGCGCACCGTGATGAAGTCGGCGCGCAAGGGTTGCTGGGTCACCAGTTCCCACCACTGACCCACCCCGGGCGAGAGATCTCCCGACACCCACGCCGTCAACGGATCCCCATCGATGGCGTTCCACGGAGACGCGCCGGCCGACCGACCGCGCAGAGCTGTGTCCTGCGATCCCGAGGACGAGTCCAGCACCGAGCCACCCGTGAACACCGCCACGGCCTGCCGGCCGTCGGGTCCGACCGGGAGGTAGTCGTAGACCCTTCGGTTCTGAACGAACTCCTCCTCCGCCGTCATCGTGTTGGAGCGGTTGTCGCGCACGCTGCCCACGTTGACCTCGGTGCGCCGGAAGCCATCCGCGGTGCCGTACACGACGTCCACACCGGCCTCGCTGATCGCCGCTTCGTCTCCGACGGTCACCACCGGACGCGTCCCCAATTCCCCCGCATCGGCCAACGCGATGACTGACTCCGCCTGACCACCGAGCACCAGGACGTCGTCCGCGGGACGCAGAACGACCCGCGGATCAGCAGGTCCGTATGGACTGTTCACCCGCCAGATCTCCACCGCGGCAACGGTGTCCTGAAGCCCATCATCGACCACGGTGGTTTCCGTGCGGTACGGCGGAAGCGCTGGGCCCAGTCCGGCGACCGGGGTGAACCCTCCCGAGCGTACGAGCGCCTGCCGGATGAGCACTGACCTAGGAGCGCCGGTCTGGCGCTGGTCGATGTCATTGCGAACCACGAGGTAGTCGACTCCGGCGCGCACCAGTGCATCGGCTAATCCGGGAGATCCGCGGCCGGATTCCAAACGCTCCTCGATCGCATCCAGCCAGCGAATGTTGCCTGCGCTGGAGAGCGGAACGGCGTCGCGAACCGCCCACGGGGAGTCCCCCAGGGCCTGCAGTGGCTCGTCCTGACTTCGACCCCAGGAGTAGATCCCGAACGACGCCCCCGGCACCACCAGGGCACGGCCGTCGGGAGAGTTCTCGGCCAGCCAGTTCGCGGCGTCGTCCCAATAGGTGGGCAGCGAGTCATAGGTGCGGCCCTTGAGCGCCGAACCGGTAGCGAGCGGCCATGCGCCGACAAGGACGAGCACCACCATTGCGGTCACAGCGGCGCGCCCGCCGGGGGCCGGAGCCCGCCAGCGGTCGACGGCCGCCTGCGCCAGGAAACCCACCCCGAGCGCCAGGGGCAAGCGCAACAGGAGGTCGGCCTTGTGCGTGTTGCGAAGCGGTGCGAGGACGCCGTCGAGCAGGTCACGCACGATGTCTGCGCCCAGTCCCTGAACCAGGCCAAGGTGCCCCAGGGAAATGCCCACAGCGCCGAGCAGCAGAAGCCCCACGAGAAAAACGCGATTCGGCGTACTGCGCAGGGTGAGTCCAACCGCACCCAAGGTAGCGACGAGACCGGTGCAGAGGACCAGAGCGCCCGAGGTAACCAGAAGCCAGCCCCCCGGCCACACCGGGCCGCCTGCGTCCGCCACGAAGGCGACCCACTGGGAGGTTCCCCGAAAGACGACGTCCGGTGACGTGATGAGCGTCGTCACCGATGAGGATTCGATCCAATCGAGGAACGGCGGCGAATACCGGCCCAGCAACAGCAGGGGTATCGCCCACCACAGTGTCGCGAGCACCATCGCCCCCAGCCACCAAGCACCGAGGGTCCAGCGGAGACGACCACGTGAGCTACTGAGAATCCACCAAGCCCCAAGCGGGATCAGAACCGCGGTGGCGACGGCATTCACGCCGCCGGCGCACAGGACCGCGACACCGCTGAGCGCCGCGGCACGGCGTGGCCCCATCCGACCCTGCGTCGCCATCACAAGGGGGACAAGGACCCACGGCGCCACGGCGAAGGGCAGTACCTCGACGGACAGAACTCCGATCTCGGTGATCATGCGCGGCGCCAGGGCGTAGGCGAGGCCAGCCAGGATCCCGGCGGACGCTCGCCGGATGCCGAGTAGTCGGGCCAGTCGGGTGGCCCCGAGGAAGGCGGTGATCAGCAGCGCCGACCACCACAGGCGCTGAACGACCCACGCGGGCATCCCCAACGCGTCACCGAGAACGAAGAAGGGCCCGACCGGGAAGAGGTAGCCGTACGCCTGGTTCTGCAGTTGGCCGAAGAAGCCGAGAGGCTCCCACATCGTCAACGACCGGATGAGAAACCCGACCGGGTCTACCGCAAGGTCAAGCTTGGTGTCCGCCGCGATGCGACCCGGTTCCTGCAGAAACGTCAAGGCAGCCAACGCCAGCGAAATGGCAGTAAGTCGGAGCCGGTGGCGCAAGCGAATTTCGCGTGCACCGTCCGTGGCGATATCGGCCAGGGGCGCTTCCTGCGCCGGTGCGCTCACGGAGAACCCCGACGCCGTACGACAAGCATGAGATTCCAGCAAGCGACCTCACGCAGTCCCGGAACCCGGACGAGCCAGGCCATGGACCTGGGCAGGTAGCGCGGGATGATCGCCAGGATCTGAGCATCCGGATGAGCCCGCGCCCAGTACAGGCCCTCGCGAGCGGACACAGCGAAGAGGCTCTCCCCAAAGCGATTCTTCGGTTCCTGGCCGTGCTCTCTCCGATACCGCCGCGCGGCGTACTCACCGCCGACGAAATGCCACGGGGATGTTTCGTGACCTCCCCATGGGCCGTGCCACAGGGTGTACGACACGATCACGGTGCCGCCCGGCCGGGTGACGCGCACCATCTCATCGGCCATGCGCCACGGTTGGGCGACATGTTCGAGCACATTGCTCGAGTAGGTCACATCGAAGGATCCGGTGGGGAACGGCAGGGCCGTCCCGTCGGCCTGCACAGTCCGCGGTCCGGGATCCCGCCCGTGCAAGCGCATCTCTCCAGCGTCTGCGTCCACCGCGACGTACGTGGCCCCGAGATCCTCGAAGGCTCGCGCAAAGAAGCCGGGCCCACCGCCGACGTCGAGCAGCAGAGCCCCCCGCAGTGGGTGGTAGGCGTTGACCTGGGCGGCCGAGTCGGCGGCCAGTTCGCCGTAGAAGCGGTCCGGATCAGACTGCTCCACCAGGAACGATCGGAACAGACGAACCGATCGTCGCCAGTCGGCCTGATGCCCTGCCGCGCTCACCGCGCGACGGTACCCCAGCAAACACCCCGATGGGCACCCGTGGACCCTCCCCGTGGGCACTCGCCCGTGGTCGGCGCAGGCACCGGCTAACGTGGCCCGGTGCGCGTAGCCCTCCTCAACTGGCGCGACACCACCCATCCCGAGGGTGGCGGCTCCGAGGTGTACCTCGAACACATGGCCGACCATTTGGTCCAGTCCGGCCATGACGTCACCTTGGTGACAGCGCAGCCCGGAGGCTTGCCCGGGGAGGAGACGCGGGGCGGCGTTCGCGTGGTCCGACGCGGCTCCAAACTCGGGGTCTACCGCGAGGCCCGTCGGCTCCTGCGCTCTGGCCTACTC
>JAYNIC010000034.1:8155-10017 GCA_038108715.1 Candidatus Nanopelagicales bacterium
CCCATTTCTATCGCCATGGGCGACCGATGCTCCGGTCGTCGTTCTTGTGCACCACGTGCATCGCGAGCAGTGGCCGGTCATCTACGACCCGCTGCGCGCGCGCGTCGGATGGTGGATTGAGTCTCGTCTCGCTCCGCGCGTCTATCGACACTCGTCGTACATCGCGGTCTCGGAGGCCACGCGCAGTGAGCTCGAAGGCCTAGGGGTCCACGCCGCCCGTATCCACGTGGTGCGAAACGGCATCACGTCCTCCCGTTTGCCGACCACACCGCGAGACAGGCACCCGCGCATCCTTGTCCTCGGTCGCCTCGTCCCGCACAAGCGCGTCGAACACGTCCTTGCATCAGCGGCCAATCTTCGCGGTCGCTATCCGGGTCTCACCGTGGCCGTTGTCGGCGAAGGCTGGTGGCATGACGATCTGCGGGCCGTTGCGCGCCGCCTCCGCGTCGACGACATCGTCGAGTTCACCGGCCGCGTCGACGAGAGCGAGAAGATTCGACAGATCGACCGGTCGTGGGTCCTGGCACTGCCGTCTTTGAAGGAAGGGTGGGGGCTGGTCGTCATGGAGGCTGCCGACCGGGGTGTTCCCGCCATTGCCTACGCCGAGGCCGGCGGTGTGCGCGAGTCCATCGTTGCCGACGAGACCGGCCTGCTCGTCCAAGGTGATGCCGACGCGTTCACCCGCGAAGTGGAACGACTGCTTCGCGACGATGCACTGCGCACGCGGCTGGGTCAGCAGGCGCAAACAAGAGCGGCCGAATTCACCTGGGATGAATCCGGCCGAGCCTTTGAGGAAATCCTGCTAGCGGCTACTGCGTCGAGCCGTAGACCACATAGGGGGCGTCGACCGTAGGCGGCACGGCCGTCTGCGACGCGATGAGTCCGAAGGAGGCACCGCCGGCCAGCACCACGCCCACGACGGCCGCGATGACGGGTCCGATGATGTTGACCATTGTCCCTCCCAAAAGATCTCAGCAGGCGCCTACCGTAGCAAACTCCGGCCGTGACGGCGACGATTCACTCGCGCCGCGCCCAGGGCCACCGCTGCCCCCGCGAGGCCGAGCACGACGAGCACATCCACCACGATGACCAAAGCTGATCCAGCAGGAACAGGCCGAATCGCAATCGGGCCCGGTACCTGGGCCAGGGTGAGGCCGTCCGCCGACTGGTCCGGCACCAGACCAGACGGCAATGCCCCGGGTGCGTCCAGGAAGACCCAGCCCACACCCATGGGCCCCAGAAGCGGCACGACATCACGTCCGAGCGACAAGGCCTCCCCTACCTCTCGGGCACGCGGATCGTCGCCGCCGACCACCACCAATCCGTCTGAAGTGCTCACCGTGAGGTCATCAGACACGACCGATGGACGCGGCAGCCACCTCGGCGCCGGATCCAGCACCGTCCGATCGTCGTTCCAGGGGTACTGGCGAAATGCCGTCCACGGCAGCACGAGAACGTCGCCGGGCTGATCGGACGTGCTCAATCGGTCTCGAACGTCCTGCCAGGCCGCCGGATACTCCACCGGCTGCAGGCGCCCCCCGGCTCCCCAGAGTGCGTCGGGCTGCAGCAGCAGAGGTAGGAGCATCGCGGCCGCCACGACCGCACCCGCCCCCATCGCATCCGGGATCCGGCGGGCGACGCGCGCGACCCCCAGTCCGGCCGCGGCCGCGAGGAGGAGCGCGAGGGGAGCTAGCAGTTTGTGCGCGTCTCGCAGCAAGCCGGCTCCCGGGATGACCTCAACGAACCAGGCCCAGGCCGCCGAACCCGAGACGAGTGCACCCACGAGACCGGCCACGGACACAGTCGCCCACCAGCCGATCGTGGCGCGCCCGAGAACACGGACGGCATGCGCCGCACCCAGG
>JAYNIC010000034.1:10027-14122 GCA_038108715.1 Candidatus Nanopelagicales bacterium
CGACGAGACCAACCAGCGGCGCCAGAACCAGTGTTCGTGAAACGGGCACAACATCGGCGTTCCACACGCCACCGGTGCCGAGCGCGGTCAGCACGAGGCCCCACGGGCCTTCCGATCTCAGCCCGAACACTTCGGCGCCCGCCGCATCGCTCGCCCCGGCGTTGGGGTGGATCAGCGCCGGGAGCAACCAGGGCAGCCACGTGCCCAGAGCCGCGAGAGAGACAAGGGCACGCAGGCGACCCGAAATGTGCGCGCGCGGTCCCACTGCGACAGGGAGCGCCAGGACCGTCACCAGCAGGCTCCCCGAAGCAGTCAGTCCCGCAAGCGCCATCACCAGCACCAGTCGAACGGCGTCAAGTGGGTCCCCTGCCCGGCGCAGTCGTCTGGCGAGATCAAGGGCCCAGGGGGTGAGCGCATAG
This sequence comes from Candidatus Nanopelagicales bacterium, assembly GCA_038108715.1. Taxonomy (GTDB): domain Bacteria; phylum Actinomycetota; class Actinomycetes; order S36-B12; family S36-B12; genus Mxb001. The sequence continues at coordinate 10,447 of JAYNIC010000034.1, forward strand.
GCCAAGAGCAACGCCCAGTGGCCCAGGATGAGACGCTCGGTGACGAACGGCGCCACCATGGCGAGCGTCGCGGCCACGACCGCGGCCCGATGACCCGCGGTCGCCAGCAGCCGAAGCATGCCGAAGCCGGTGAGCAAGGGAATCGCCAGGAGGATGACCTTCTGCAGGACCATGCCGGGTACGACGTACTCGATGAGGGCCACCACGGCGTCCTGGGGTACCGCACGCGGGAGCCCTCCCCCAATTCCGAGCGAGGCGGGCAGCAGGTCCTGCCGGGGGGTGAACACCATGTCGTAGCTGAGGATGAAGCCCGGTGCGAGAGTCGGCGCCGTGATCAGCAGAGTGACGCAGACGACCCAGGCAGCCGGCAGGGCGCGAATCAGCCGGGACGGCATGACGGCACTCGACTGCTCCATGGCGGGTTATCGTGACACGGCGCTGCTGTCCCGCGGCGTCCACCGAGCAATTGGACCGTGAGGAGCGCCCATGGCCGGCACCCCGCCCTCCGGTCGCTCGCTGGTCTCCCACACCGCCATCGTGGCCCTGGCACTGGCGCTCGGGCAGGCGGCCGCCTACCTGGTGAGCGTCGTTGCCGCTCGTGCCCTCGGCCCGGACCAGTTCGGGATCTTCGCCGCGCTCCTCGGCATCCTGCTCATCGGCAGCGTCCTCGCCATGGGCCTTCAGGCGGTCGCTGCTCGCCGACTCGTCCACGTCACCGCCACAGAACGGGGGCCGGTGGCCGCTTCGCTCATGCGGGCGGGGCTGATCGGTGGGCTTGCCGTCACCGCCGCCACCTTGGCTGTGGCGCCGTTCCTACGTTGGTGGCTGGACATCTCTTCCTGGCCGGTACTCGTCGGCGTCGCCCTCACCTTCGTTCCGCTGACCTGGGCGGGCGCGACCTACGGTGTCGCCCAGGGGCGCGAGGACTATCGCCGATTGGCCGGCGCGTACGCCCTCGTGGGGCTGGGCCGCGGTATCGGCGGGGTCATCGGCGCAATCGTCACCGGCAGCGTCCTCGGCACGATCGTCGGACTTCTGGTCGGCACGACTGTCGGCGCGATCGCCGCTCGATTGATCATTTCACCGCTGGTCACTCGGCCCGCCGCACACCTGCATCGCGTCGCCAGCGAGACGGCCCACGCGACCCACGCCCTCTTGGCCCTTTTCGTCCTCACCAACATCGACGTCCTTCTCGCGCGCGCTCTGCTGACCGCCGAGGACGCCGGCCTCTACGGCGTGGGTGTCATCGTCGCCAAAGTTGCGTTCTGGCTACCACAATTCGTCGGCGTCGTGGCGTTCCCGCGGTTCGCCGACGCGCGCCGCGACCGCGCGACGGTGGCCACGGTCGGCGCGGTGCTCGGTATCGGCGTTGTGGTCGTGGGCGCCACGGCGCTGCTCCCAGGGCTCGTCGTGGGCATCGCCGGCGGCCCCCAGTACACCGCCCTTGTTCCCGTCGCCTGGATCTTCGCCGCGGCCGGAGCCGTCTTCGCGCTCGGGCAGGCCCTCCTGCTCACCCGACTGGCCATCGATGACCGGCGAGCCGTCATCGTCGTTTGGTCGGCGGCTGGGCTGCTCGCCGTCCTCGCCACCTGGGTGCTGCCGCATACGGTGACCGGCCTGGTGATGAGCGCCCTCATCGCCGGCCTCGTTCTGGCTGCCGTCGGAGTGGCAGCAGCAGTGCGTGAGTTGCGCTTACGGAAGGACGACGGCTAGCGGATCCGGCCACGGCCCGGGCGCGTAGATGGCGCTGTACCCGCTCTCGGTACCCATGGCCTCGGCGATGGCGGCCTGACCTGGGTAGACACCGTCGCGCACCCAGGCGTCGAGCAGGTCGATAACCGCCAGACGCGACTGCGGGGTGAAGTTGCAGTGTCCAGCACCGTAGGGGGCACCCTCTTCGGGTGAGTACTCCGGCGGCGGAACGGTATAGAGCTGAACCAGTCCACCCTTCACTTCACCGGCGGCGACGCGCGAGTCATAGCGATCCTTGAAGAAGCTCTCGTTCTCGACGATCACGAGCGGATCGGCTTTCGTGTGCATGGTGATCGTCGGCACCTGCACGGCCCCGGAAGGATTGCCGCCCGCCTCCAGTGCCTTGGCACGTGCCGCAGCGTCCGGCGCCGTGCGCGGGCCGTCATCGAGGACGGCCGCGTTCCGCGCTGCAGCGCCCTCCCCGCCAATGGCATCGATCTGGGTGGCTTCTTCTTCGCTGATTCGCGACGCGTAGTCGGTCGCCTCGTTGCCCGACACGTTGCCGCCGAAGCGCTGCTCAATGTCGTAGCGGCCCACCGTTCCGTAGGCGAGTGCGGTGAGTAGCGACTCCACGGTGCCGGTGACTGAACTCACCAGGCTGGCTCCGTCTTGACGCCCCGTCTGCGACGGCGCGTCGACGATGGCAGCAATGGTCAGCATCTTGCCGATCGCTTCGGTGTCCTGCGCCTTCGCGCTCTCGATGAGCAGCGAGGCGGATTTCTCCCACGCCGCGAGCGCTTCGGCGTAGCTGCCGAATTCGACGATCTGCATGTCGGGCACGAGCAACTGCTGTACGCCGTACGCGGCGTCGAAGGCCAAGCCGATGTTGGGCACGACGCCGGCGACTACCCCGCAGAGCGGAGCGGCACCGTCGACCCATTCAGGGTGCTGTTCAGCGAGGGTCTGGGTGATGAGCCCGCCGAGCGAGTCGCCCCACACATAGACGCGGTTCGGCATGCCAATCTGGGTGCTGAAAAATTCGTAGACCTCCTCGCCGGCCCGTACGCCGTCTTCCACAGCCCAGCCGTTCGAGGCGTATGCCGAGCCGGCAATCGCATAACCCTCATCGAGCAGCGCATCCCCCACCTCGGTGTTGCCCTCGTCCCACCCGGGCACGGGCTCTGCGTTGGTGGTCACGGGATTGAAGGCGGGAGGGAACGGCTCAGCCGGGCGGTACCCGTGCGAGTAGATCAGCAGTGTGCCGTTCCACTGATCCGGCATGACGATTTCGTATTCCGCGCCGTTGATGACGCCCGTGCACGCAACCTGATCACAGCCCGTGAACGGAACATCGTTGGACTGGTCGCGCACCGTGGGTGCGGCGGCCGCCGTGCTGCACGCGGATAGCAGAAGCGCGCCGGCGGCCAGAAGTGCGGGGAATCGTCGAGTCATGGGTCGAGTCTGCCAGTACCCCCGCCACCGGCAACCCAACTCCCCACCGCGGCCGTCGGACGCAAGACGCTAGTGGCCGGCTGACTCCCAGGTAGGTCCCGAACCCACCGAAACGTCAAGGGGCACACTCAAATCCGCCGCCGACGCCATCGCCTCGGTGACCAGATCGGTCACAGCGGGCAACTCGCCCGGGGCGATCTCCAGCACGAGTTCGTCGTGCACCTGGAGGAGCAGCCTCGACCCGAAGCCCTCGTCCGTCAATCGGCGATCAACGGTCAGCATCGCTACCTTGATGATGTCTGCCGCCGAACCCTGGATGGGGGCGTTGAGGGCCATGCGTTCGGCCATCTCGCGGCGCTGTCGATTGTCGCTGGTCAGGTCCGGCAGATAGCGCCGTCGGCCCAGGATCGTCTCGGTGAAGCCGGTCTCCCGGGCATCGGCAACAACGCTGTGCAGGTAGTCACGGACACCACCGAAGCGTGCGAAGTAATCCTCCATGAGCACCTTGGCCTCGTCCGCTTCGATGCCGAGT
>JAYNIC010000035.1:0-1428 GCA_038108715.1 Candidatus Nanopelagicales bacterium
GACTGCTACTGCTCGGACGATGTACTAAAAAACTCACCCTGGGTGCCGGACTGTGTCGCAATCCCATCACAGCGTGCCGATCGATGGGGTGCTAGTGCCCCGTATCTGAACAAACAATCGGTGTTTGCTCGCCGCACTCTCTAGCGTGCGTCGTATGCGTAGGGGACTCATCGCACCGTTGGCATTCATCAGCGCCGCCCTGCTGGGCGCCGGCCTTCTGGGCGGCCTGCCAGCATCGGCCGCTGAGCCCGAGGTGTCGACAGGCGCCAGCGAGGACTTTGGAGTGGGGGAGAGGGCGCCTACGGCTCGCGAGGGCACCAATGGCCGTGGTCTGATTTCGGCCCTCCTCTTCGGCTGGACAGGTCGGATTCGGCCCCCGGTGCCGGAGGGCCCGATCGCACCGGGCCTCGGCGGTGTCTCCGGCGGCAGCGATGCCCGATTCATCTGGGGCAAGTCCGTGGGCGGTGGGACGACGATCTCTGACTCCAATTCCGGCTATCACACGGTTGCTGTAGGTGACGGCGTTCCATGGTTCTACTCCTCGACTTCTGACGGACCTCAGACCAACAAGACCATCAACTTTCCCGATGCACCGAACCTGACCATCGTCGATGCCACGAAGCTGACTGCATCGAACGACCTGGTTGTGCTGGGACGCCTGTCCGCTCCCACCAATCGCACGGAGACACGGATCGGTGACGTGATCATCCCGTCGGCACAGGATGCTGGCGGCTACCTCGGTGACCGCGCGGTCCTGATCTTCCTGAACCTGTCGGGATCCGTGTCGCGGGTCCTGACGTCGGGCTACGCCCAGGGGTGCGACAACCCGCTAGAGACGTTGTGCTCCTTCACGCCCACCGGCATCGCGGCCGCGGGCAACGGCACTATCCTCGTCACGGGCAAAGGCCGGGGCAATGTGGCCTTCGGTGGCGTGACCATGCCGGCCGGCAATGGCCGTGGGCTCATCGCCGCCACGTCGCCCGTCACCAACCAATCGCCCAACCCTTCCTGGGTCACGGCATACGGGGCCGGCGCGACCTCGGATGACTTCTCCTTCGATGGCAGCAGCATGAAGGCCAGCAATGGCATCACGTCGCGGGCCTGGTTTGCGGGCGAATACTCCGGCCAGGGCCGCTTCCTCACCGCATTGCCGAACCCCGGTCCCAGCGGCCGAGGCGCCTTCGTGTCGGCGACGTCGACCTCGGGCACTCTCGGCCGCGACTCCTGGGTCGTGCCCATCACGTCCAACGGTGATGTCGCGATCACCGATGTCGTCGGGGGTGCTTTCAACGCAGGTAGAGAGGACTACGCCGTGGTAGCCGGCACGTTCTCCGGCGATCTCACAGTCGGCGCAGGCGCGCAGGCGCGCACTGCCTCCTCCTCGGGGCTGGCACCTTTCGTGGCCAAAGTCACGGGCACGGGTCAGGT
>JAYNIC010000035.1:1438-13527 GCA_038108715.1 Candidatus Nanopelagicales bacterium
CCGTGGACATGCCCGAGAACCTCGGCGTGGTCATGGGGATCACCGGGGGCAACATCACGCTTGGGGGCACCCTCAGTGACACCGCCTCCTTCGGGAATTGGACCGTTCGCAGCGAGGATGGCGGCAACCTCGCGCGAAGCGAGCCGGGCGTGCTCTACGCCAGACTCAACGCCGCCACGGGATCGTGGCAGGTGGCCGGAGCCACGAGCAAGACCATCGGGGCTCGTCCCGTGACACCGACGGCCGTCTTCGCCTGGTCGTACAACGAATACGGATCCCTGGTCGGCACGGCACGTGGCACCGTCGAGGCCGATGGCGTCACCTTCGGCAGCACGGAAGGCTGTGGGGCGAACGGCTGTCTGCCCGTCCAGTTCACCATGGGTATGCGATCGCTGCCGGACGAGAACTTCGGTCCCTGGCCACCCACGAACGTCTTTGGCTCCGGTATTGATGGCGGAATCCTGGTCGAGATGCAGCCGCCGGGAAATGCCGCCGAGGTCCCCCCCAATAGCTACCTGGTCACCGTAAAGGATCCCAACAGCGGTGTCCGACTGGGCGTCTGCAGTGCCCCGGCCGGGGAAGGGGAGGGGGATGAGCGCACCACCTTCCCGACCGCTTCCTGCGCGGTCACCGGACTGGGCAATGAGCGGTTTGTGAGTGTCAGCGTGGTAGCGACCGGCCTGAACGTCGTCTCGGCCCCCACACCTGACCTCATGGTCTGGGTGACCGGTGCTGATCCGTCACCGCCGCGCGACGTCACCGTCTTCGTCCAGCCCGACCAGGGCATCTTCGACGTGGAGTGGGACGCGCCGGAGGTGGACGGTGGCTCGCCGATCACTTCGTACACCGCCAGTGCCGTGCCAACTGCTGGTGGCGACACACTCACCTGCACGACGTCAGCTCTCCAGTGCAACATCAGCGGAGTGACCACGGGCCGCTATACGGTGTCGGTCACCGCGACCAACCGTGAAGGCCAGGTCAGCCAGTCGTCGTCCTCTCGCACGGTGGCCATGGAGGGCCCGCCCGGGCCGGTCGCGGCTCTGGCGGTGTATCCGCGCAATGCCTCAGCTCTCGTCGTATGGGAACCGCCCGTCAACGATGGTGGAACGGACATCATCGACTACCGCGCAGTCGCGTCGAGTGGCCAGGAGTGTGTGGCTGTGGCGCCGTTGAACTTCTGCACCATTGAAGGGCTCGCGAACGGGGTGCCGGTCACCGTGACTGTGACGGCGCGGAATGACTTCGAGGTGGGCGAGGGGCGCACGAGCGATCCGGTCACGCCGTTCGCGGCCGCACCTAATCCGCCGCGCGATGTCACCGTGAGCAATGCGGTCGATCTGGGCGCCACCGTGTCGTGGCGAGCACCGCAGGACAACGGCGTGGTGGTCACCGGCTACCGCGCTGTGGTCTTCCCGAATGGCGGTCAGTGCACGACGGGTGCCGACCAGTTGAGTTGTCGGGTCGAGGGGCTGGCCCTCGGTGGCAGGTATGTCGCCCAGGTCTTCGCGCTATCGGCTCGAGGCGATTCCGTCCCCTCGCAGAACAGCGCGGTCTTCACGGTCGTCGGCCTGTCCGACCCGGTGACCGACCTCGTTGTGGAACCGGCTCCCGAGGCCCTCGCTGTGGCGTGGACGGCTCCGGAGAACAACGGCGGTCTACCGATTCAGGGATACACCGCGACCGCCGATCCCGGTGGCGCCACGTGCACCGTCCCTGGCGGCGCCCTCACCTGCGTCATCGACTCACTTCGTGATGACCGCGCCTACACGGTCACCGTGCGCGCTATCACCGAGGCGGGCAACGGTCGACCGGCCACGTCAGAGGCGGTCACCCCCAGCCCTCCGCTCACCGCTACGACCGAGCCGCGTGACGTGACCGTGTCGGCCACCCCTGGAGGGGGCAGCGTGACCGCGCGCTGGCGAGCGCCCATCGATGACGGCGGCACCGCGGTGCTGAGTTACACGGCGACGGCCGATCCCGGTGGTGCCACCTGCACCACGGACGGCGCGGGTCGCTCCTGTGACATCGACGGCTTGGACGACGGCACGGCGTACCGCGTGGCTGTCGTGGCGACCAATGCGGTTGGTGACAGTGCCCCGGGCCACTCCGCTCGCTCGGCGACGCCGGGCCGTGTCCCGGATGCGCCGACGTTGACGGACAGGCGGCTGACGTCCAGCACCTCCGTCACCGTCTTCTGGACCCCGGGTGATGACGGTGGCAGTCCGATCACCAGCTACCGCGTCGTGGCGGAAGGCAACCGAACCTGCGAAGCGAGCACCCCGGTCCTCTCCTGCACCATCACCGGTCTGGAGCCCGCGACGGAATACGAATTCCAGGTCCAGGCGGCGAATGACTTCGGATTCGGTCCCTTGTCACAGGTCCGGGTGTACCCCACCACGGTGGATGCGCCGGGGTCGAGTTGGAGCGCCCCGCGGTCGGTGACCTTGGCGCCGTACATCACCGCTGGCCGTCTGGTTGCTACCTGGGAGGAGCCGAGCGACGGTGCCCCTCCGCTCGGCTACGCGGTGTACTCCGCCATCACCGGTAACGAACTCTGCCCCGCATCCTTTGACCCTTCAGCACTGCAGTGCATCTGGCAATCAGCGCTGGGCGTTCAGGAGGTTGTCTACGTCCGAGCGGTCGTGTCGAACACGGTGCAGGGTCTGCCTTCGGCGCCGTCGCAGCCGGCGGCCGCCCATCAGCCCCCGTCCTTCCCGCGGGCGATCACCGCGCAGGCGGGCGCCCGGAGCGTGACGGTCAGTTGGAGTGCTCCGGTGCTTGATGGCGGCGCCGAGATCACCGAGTACGCCGTTCGCCTGCAGCCTGGGGGAGCCACCTGCACGACCGATGGCGCTGGCCGCTCGTGCGTCATCGAGGGCCTCGAGGCAGGCGTGACCTATCAGGCCTACGCGGCGGCTGCCAATGCCGCAGGTTGGAGCCAGTACGCCGGTGGCACCCAGGCGGCCACGGCCCGTCCCACCGTTGAGTTCCCCGCGCCGCCGACCGGCGTCGTGGCGACGCCCGTTGTGTTGGGCGCCGAGTTCGGGGCGACGGTCTCGTGGAACGCGCCGGTCAGCGAAGGTGAGGTCCCGGTGACGGGCTACACCGCGCAGGCCTACTACGAGAATGAGCAGGGCGACAAAGTCCTAGACCTCCGGTTGAGGTGCATCACCGAGGGTGCGCTCACCTGCACCATCTCCGGGCTCTCCAGGGATGTCGAGTACTGGGTCGTCGTTTACACGCTCCCGCAAAACACCGGGTCGGTCTCCGACGCGAGCCCCCGCTTCATTGCCGGTCCCGGCAATGCGACCGTGCCAGCACCCGCGACCAATGTCACGGCGGCGGCCGGCAACGGCTCCGTCACGGTGACCTGGTTGCCGTCGGCCAACGATGGTGGCGCGGGCATCCTGCGTCAGGTAGTCCGTGCCTCCACCGGGCAACAGTTCGCCGTCGGGCCGTTCGTCACCGCGTACACCATGCGAGGCCTCACGAATGGCACGTCGTACACCTTCACGGTGACTTCGGTGAACGCGGTGGGCGAGACGACGTCACAGGACTCCAATGTGGCGACGCCCTCGGCCAACCCCGAGCCGCCGCCACCCCCGGAGGCTCTCCCGGGAGCGCCCGGCCAGCCCAGCGGCGTGGGTGGCGATTCGATCGTCGAGTTGTCGTGGACGCCGGCCGAGACGGCCGCTGCCGATCAGGTGATCGGCTACCAGGTGCAGTACAAGCGAGAGTCCGCGAATGCGTACACGACCGCTTTCGCTGACACGGGCTCGGCACTGCCTCGAGTGACGGTGCCCGGCCTGACCAACGGCAACCGCTACCTCTTCCGGGTGGCCGCAATCAACGCCGACGGTAGGGGGGACTGGTCGCCGGTCTCGGTCGCGGTGATGCCCAGCGTCGCCGTGCCGGACGCACCGGGTCGCCCGGTGGGCTTGGCGGGCAACGCCCAGGTGTCGCTGCAGTGGGATGCGCCGGCCTCCGATGGTGGCCGGGCGATCACCGGGTACGCCGTACAGCGGTCGACCGATGGTCAGGTGTGGACGACGGCGATCGGCAACACGTCGTCCGATGGACGTACTGCCACGGTGACCGGGCTGATCAACGGCACGTCCTATGTCTTCCGGGTCGCGGCGATCAACACGTCCGGCCAGGGTCCGTGGTCGCAAGGTTCGGCAGCGGTTGCACCGACAGCACCGGCACCGCCGGCCCCGCCGGGTCCGCCGGTCCCACCCCCACCGCCTCCACCTCCGCCGGCCCCCGCGGGTCCGGGCGCCAATCCGCCGGCCGAGCCGCCGGTGACGATCGTCCCGGAGGATCCGCAGCCTGGACGGGTGGCGACCCTCTTGGCGGCGCCGCGGGCGACTGCCCTGGTCAAGTCGGTCCGGGTGGAGTGGACCGCGCCACGGGATGAAGGATCGGCTGCGGTCACCCACTACTGGGTGCAGGCCTTCCCCGGTGGTCAGGGTTGCGAAGCCAGTAGCGGGAGCGACCTGACGTGCGTTGTCGAAGGTCTCACACCCGGCGTCCCCTACGCGTTCACGGTCGAGGCCATCAACGCGGTGGGCTTCTCGCTGCCCAGCGAGTTGTCCGACGAAGTGGTCCCGCTGGATGACGCGCAGGGCACCATCACGATCAAGGGTCAGCGCAAGAAGCCGACCCAGGTCATCGTGCGGGGTGTCGCCGAGAACATCGAGGTCGGCACCAAACTGACCCCGCGCTACAAGAAGACCACCGGCTCGAGCACGAAGGGCAAGTGGCAGCGCGGCAAGAAGGTCACCTTGAAGAGGGAGAACGGCAAGTTCGTCTTTAAGGTCAAGCTCAAGGCCAACCAGACGCTCACGGTCAAGGTGCTCGCGCCCGGTGGCATCAAGTCCAACACGATCAAGGTGGTACCGAAGTAATCTGCCTCCATGAGTGAGGTCCGCGCCGCTGTCGCTGTGGTGACGGTGGTGCTGTGCCTCCTGTCCGGCGTGGGGGTGGCTTCGGCAGCACCGAAGGTTGGGTCGCCGTGCGCGAAGGTGGGCAAGACGGTCACGACCGCGAAATGGGTATACACCTGCCGCAAGAAGAAGGGCCAGGGCAAGGTCTGGGTACGCAAACCACGCCCGAATCCGACGGCGGCGAACGACGGTGAGATCGGATCTCTCGCGTTTGCCGCCACGGTCGGCGAGGAGCGACCCGCGCCTCCGGGGGCGGTAGGGCTGGGACCGTGGGCGACCTCGATGGTGCTGAGCGAGGGAACCGAGGGAACGCCTTTTTCGGCTGGCCGCTCGATCATCGACCAGGCTGGTGTCCCGAACGTGCTGAGCCTGCCCGACGGCAGGCTCTTGGCCTACTTCGTCAGTTGGGCCCAGGGAAACGTCATGGCCGTCGGCGTGCGTGATGATGCGGGCTGGAAGTTCTATCGCCTCGCGGTCGAGGGCCATGTGATCAGCCCGGGCGGCGCTAACGGCGTGGACCCGAGCGCGGTGATCCTCGCGGACGGCAGTATCCGTCTGTTCTGGATGCAGCCCGGCTCCGCAAAGGGCGCCTCGCAGGTCTACTCGGCCACGTCGGCTCCCGGATCGGCGCTGGGAGTGCGCTTCGTGGCCGATCACGGTGCACGCCTTGACGTCGGGGAGATGCTGTTCGACCCGACAGCGGCGTACTGCGGCGGACAGTGGTTCCTGTGGGCCAATGCGTCGGGTCGGACCGTTTTCGCAACCTCGGGGGATGGGTTGAACTTCGCCGAGTCTTCGGTGCCGCCCGGATTGGGTGAGGCTTTCCCCTGGAGTGCCACCTGCCTGCCCGACAACCGTGTGCGGCTCCTTGCGTCCGTGGGCGACGACGCGGGAGCATCGTTCGTGGGAGATCTCAGCGGGTTCGTGTCGATCGGCGAATCGGTGTTGCCGAGCGGTGCCTTGCCGGACGCCGGCATGGCCCGGCTCAAGGATGGTCGATGGGTGCTCGCGTACCTCGAAAGGATCTGACATGACTGACGTCCGTGCCGCTGTCCTCACCGCACCGGGTCAATACGAGGTGCAGACCTTCCCGTGGCCCACCTTGCCCGAGGGTGCTGCCCTGATGCAGATGGAGATGGCCGGCATCTGCGGCACGGACAAGCACACCTATATGGGCGAAACCAAGCAGTACGCCGGCACGCCGGCGGAGACGGACACGCCGTTCCCGATCATTCAGGGCCACGAGAACGTCGGGGTGATCAGCGAACTCGGTCCGCGCTCTGCCGAGATCCTCGAGTTCTACGGCAAACCACTCAAGGTTGGCGACCGCGTGACCATGTGTCCGGACGTGGTGTGCGGCCGATGCTACGAGTGCAAGCACGTCCTGGGATACGTGTGGTGCGAGAACAGCGTCTGCTACGGCAACTCACTATCGTCCGCGGTCGCTCCCCACCTCTTCGGCGGTATGGCCGAGCAGATGTATTTGCGGCCCGACGCCTTTGTCTACAAGGTGCCCAGCGGCATGTCCCCCCGAGTCGCGGTACTCGCAGAACTCATGGCCTGCACGGCCTCCTTGGACAAGGTCAGGGAGTTCTCGTCGTACGCGATAGAAGGCTTCAACTCCGGTGACACCATCGTCGTCATCGGCTCCGGCCCACTGGGTCTGCTGCACATCGCCAAAGCCGACATGATGGGCGCCGGCCAGATCATCGCCACGGATTTGTCGGAGCATCGGCTTGCCTTTGCCAAGCGATGCGGCGCCGAGGTCACCATGAACGCCGCCACGACCGAAGCGGAGGATCGAATCGCCGAGGTCATGCGGTTGACCGGAGGTCGCGGCGCCGACGTGGTGCTCCACATGGCCAACACGCCTACGTCTTTCGTCGAAGGCATCGAGATGCTCAAGCGCGGCGGCATGATGCTCGAGATGGGCAACTTCGCCGACACCGGTGAGATCACCATGAATGTGCACCGTCACGTGTGCAGCAAGAACATCCGCCTGATCGGCATCACCAACCACCCATCGACCGGCTACGGCCCGGCGCTGCGCCTGCTCGAGCGATACGCCGACCGCTACCCGTTTGAGGACTTCGTCAGCCACGAGTTTGGGCTAGCCGATGCGGATCTGGCGTTGCACACGTCCATCAGCCCGGAGAGCCTCAAGGTCGTCATCAACCCGGCGCTGGGTTAGGGGCTGACGTGGACTTTGCGTTGGATGAGCGAACGCGGGAGTTGCGTGATGCCCTGCAGTCGTTCTTGGTCGATGAGATCCGACCCGCCGAACCGGTCTTTGCCCAGGAACTGAACGAGTTAGATGATCGCTGGGCCTGGAGCCGTGCACCGGTACTGAAGAAGCTCCAGCATCGTGCTCGGGAACTTGGTCTGTGGAACGCCTTCCTGCCGGGTCCGCGCGGCGCCGGACTGACCAATCTGCAATACGCGCCGCTCGCGGAGCTCAGTGGCCGCAGCATCCACCTCGCGCCGGCAGCGATGAACTGTGCAGCGCCCGACACCGGCAACATGGAGGTCCTGGCGGAGTTCGGCACGCCGGAACAGCAGGACCGCTGGCTCAACCCCCTGCTGGCAGGCGAGATCCGGTCGGGCTTCGCCATGACCGAGCCGGACGTCGCGTCCTCCGACGCCACGAACATCACCACCTCCATCGTTCGTGATGGAAGCGACTACGTCATCAACGGAGTGAAGTGGTGGACGACGGGTGCGATGAACCCCGACTGCGCCATCTTCATCGTGATGGGCAAGACCGATCCGAGCGCTGATCGTCATCGTCAGCAAAGTCAGATCCTTGTTCCCCGGGACACCCCGGGCGTCGTGGTGGAGCGCCCACTGCGCGTCTTCGGGTACGACGATCACAGCCACGGCGGCCACGCGGTCGTGAGGTTCGAGGACGTGCGCGTGCCGGCAACCAACATCATTGGCGTCGAAGGTGCGGGGTTCGCCATTGCGCAGGCGCGACTCGGGCCGGGCCGTATCCATCACTGCATGCGCTCCATCGGGGTTGCCGAGATGGCGATCGAGGCGATGTGCGCACGCGCCGACCAGCGAGTCGCCTTTGGCAAGCCACTTGCCGACCAAGGGGTGATCCGCACGTGGATCGCCGAGTCACGCCTGCGGCTCGAACAGTTGCGCCTGTTGGTGCTGAAGACCGCCTGGCTCATGGACACCGTGGGTAACAAGGGGGCTCGCACCGAGATCCAGGCGATCAAGATCGCCACGCCCCGCACCGTCGAGTGGATCTTGGACAAGGCCATCCAGGTCCACGGAGGAGGCGGAGTCAGCGACGACTTCCCGTTGGCCGAGGCGTTCGCCGGCATCCGCACACTGCGGCTCGCTGATGGCCCCGATGAGGTGCACCTGGACTCGCTCGCGCGCTATGAACTGCGGCAGCAGGCCAAGGCCCGCCAGGGCTCGGCGTCCTAGGCGAAGACCTAATAGTCGAGGTAGTGCACCCCGGTGATCTCCTCGCTCACCGTCCACAGACGCGCAGCGGTCGCATCATCCTTGGCGGCTGCGGACATGCCCACGAGTTTCGGGTGTCCGCGCATTTCAGAGAGACCACCGGGCCCGACGTAGGAGCCGTTGACGACATCGGCGTCGGTCGCGGCATAGAGCGTGGGGAGGGCACCCATCGCAGCGCTCTGCGCGACGATCTTGTTGGCCAGACCCATCAGCCGAGCCTCCCAGGAGCGGCCGCGCATCTCGGGCCCGACGGCCTGCAGATGGGTGCTGGCATAGCCCGGATGGGCGGCGACCGAGATGGTGTCGCGATGGGCAGCTTGGAGCCGACGGGCCAGTTCGCGCATGAAGAGCAGGTTGGCGAGTTTGCTCTGACCGTAGGCGCCCCAGGTGCGGTAGTTCTCCTCGCCCATGAGGTCGTCGAAGTTGATCGTGCCCATGCGGTGGGCCCCCGAGGACACGGTGACGACGCGAGATCCGGGTCGTAGAGCGTCGACGAGGCGTCCGGTGAGCGCGAAGTGGCCCAGGTGATTGGTGCCCAGCTGCATCTCGAAGCCGTCGGTGGTCGCCCGTCGCGGGATCGCCATGACCCCCGCGTTGTTGATGAGCAGATCCAGGCCGTCCGGGTGGGCCTCTCGCCACAGCCAGGCGAACTCATCGACCGAGGCGAGGTCCGCGAGATCGAGTCGCCGTACCTCAAAGCGACCAGAGGGGACCGCGTCGCGCAGCTGGCGGGCCGCCTGCTCACCCTTGTCCGTATCTCGGACGGCCAGTGTGACCTCGGCCCCGTGAGCGGCTAGGACACGTGCGGTTTCCCATCCGATTCCGGAGTTCGCTCCGGTGACGATGGCGCGTCGCCCGGCGAGACCTGGGACGTCGTTCTCAGTCCAACTCATGGTCCTATCCAATAGTGCGCCACCCCGACAAGCGTGCTCACCCCCGACCGGGACTCGATTTCCGGGGGGCTGGGGGAGCCGTGTACGCTTCCGCAGGCTGCAGGAACGCGAATACGGGTTCCTGCGCGCCCCTTTAGCTCAGTCGGCAGAGCGTCTCCATGGTAAGGAGAAGGTCTACGGTTCGATTCCGTAAAGGGGCTCGACCGGTCACGGCTACCGCCGCGATCGATCGCACGAGGGCGGAGTAGCTCAGCCTGGCAGAGCAAGCGGCTCATAATCGCTGTGTCGCCGGTTCAAGTCCGGCCTCCGCTACAACCGCGGCCTTGGCCGCACCGCCGCAGTAGAGCGTCCACCCTGGGCGCCGGCACGACGCAAGGAGGGCCCCGTGGCCAGCAAGTCAGCAGACGTCCGCCCGAAGATCACCATGGCGTGCCAGGACTGCAAGAACCGCAACTACATCACCAAGAAGAACCGGCGCAACGATCCCGACCGCCTCGAGATCAACAAGTTCTGCCCGACGTGCAATAAGCACACGGTGCACAAGGAAACGCGCTGACCCTCAACGCCGAACTCGTCGGCCGTACCTACCCCCCTACCGCGGCGTACGTCGTAGGGCGGGAGAAGGTCCGCGAGTTTGCTGCGGCCATCGGTGATGCCAACCCGGCCTACACCGACGTGGCTGCGGCGCAGGCGCTCGGCTACGCCGACGTCATCGCACCGCCGACCTTTGCCTTCGTGGTGTCCTACGCCGGATCGGCGCTCGCGGCCGCCGATCCTGAGCTCGGGCTCGACTATTCGCGGGTCGTGCACGGCGAGCAGCGGTTCACCTACACCCGGCCCATCGTGGCGGGCGATGCCCTGGTGGCCAAGGCCACCATCGAGGCCATTCGCGCCGTGGCGGGCAATGACATCCTCACCACGCGGGTCGATCTGGAGACCGAGGCCGGTGAGCCGGTGGTCAGCACCACCACGGTGATCGTGGCCCGAGGCACGGCGGAGGGGGATTCATGAGCGTCGACGTCGGCACTGAACTGCCCTCGCAATCCTTCCCGGTGACGCGTGCCGCCCTGGTCCGCTACGCCGGTGCCTCCGGCGACTTCAATCCGATCCACTGGAATGAGCGATTCGCACGTGAGGTTGGTCTCCCTAACGTCATCGCCCATGGGATGTTCACCATGGCGGAGGCGGTGCGGGTCGTCACGGACTGGCTCGGGGATCCGGGTCGGCTCGAGGCCTACTCCGTGCGTTTCACCCGTCCTGTCCCCGTTCCCGACGACGACGCCGGAACGGTCATCGAGGTGTCCGGCAAGGTCACCGAACTGCTCGATGATGCCCGCGCCAAGGTCATGCTCACCGCCACCCACGAGGGTCAAAAGATCCTGGGCAATGCGGTGGCCATCGTTCGCCTCCCGTGACCGTGCTCGCCGACCTCACCACGCTGCGCATCGGCGGTCCTGCGGCTCGCCTCGTCGAAGCCACTACCGCCGATGAAATTGTCGACGCTGTGCGCGCGGCCGACGACGCGGGTGAGTCCGTGCTCGTTCTCGGTGGTGGCAGCAATGTGGTGATCGCCGACGAAGGCTTTGAAGGCACAGTCGTGCTCGTCCGCTCCCGAGGTGTCGAAGTCACCGTCGACGGATGCGCGGGGGCCTGGGTCGCGGTGGCGGCCGGAGAAGTGTGGGACGACGTCGTTGCGCGAGCCGTCGATGAGGAGTGGGCCGGCGTCGAGGCGCTCTCGGGGATTCCCGGGCTCGCTGGCGCGACGCCCATGCAAAACGTCGGCGCCTACGGTGCAGAGATCGGCGATGTGCTCGCCCGGGTGACGGCGTACGACCGGCGCACGTGTCGGGTCGACGTGATCCCGGTCGGCGACTGTGGTCTGGGTTATCGGGATTCGATGTTCAAGCGGGAGCCCGGTCGTTATGTCGTGATTGCCGTGACCATGCAGTTGCCACTTGGAGACATGTCCGCGCCGATTCGGTACGCCGAACTCGCGAGCACGCTCGGAGTGGAAGTGGGTGAGCGCGCGCCCGCAGTTCGCGTCCGAGAAGCGGTTCTGGAGTTGCGGCGGTCCAAAGGAATGGTGCTCGATGCGAACGATCACGACACGTGGAGCGTCGGGTCCTTCTTCACCAATCCCATGGTGTCTGTGCAGGTGGCGGACACTCTGCCGGCGGATGCACCGCGATGGCCGGTCGAGTCTGCGGCGGGCGACAGCGACGCACGAGTCAAACTGAGCGCCGCATGGCTGGTGCAGCATGCCGGCTTCGAGCGGGGATTCACCCTCGATGGCCGCGCCGGTTTGTCGACGAAGCACACACTGGCACTCACCAATCGAGGCGGCGCCAGTGCTGCAGACCTGATGGGCCTCGCCGACCACATTCGTCGCGGCGTGCACGATCGATTTGGTATCGACCTCGTCCCTGAGCCAACCGTCCTGCTCTGACTACCCACCGTTTCTCCCGCTTAGCGGGACAAACGTGGAGAGGCTCTAACGGGCCTCACTGAGCAGCGTCGCCATGCGGCCGACACCCTCCTCGATGTCGGCGTCGCTCGTGGCGTAGGACAGGCGCAGGTAGCCGGGCGTGCCGAACGCCTCACCAGGCACCACGGCGACCTCGGCCTCGTCGAGGATGAGTCCGGCGAGATCGGCGGATGAGGAGGGCCGCTGGCCGCGGATCTCCTTGCCGAGCACACCCTTGATGCTGGGATAGACATAGAAGGCGCCCTCGGGGCGGGGGCAATCCACGCCGGGAATGGCGGATAGGAGTTC
>JAYNIC010000035.1:13537-14062 GCA_038108715.1 Candidatus Nanopelagicales bacterium
CGGCGACGGCGCCGGTCGAAGGCCACTTTCATTTCGTCCACCGCGGCAAGATCCCCGGTGACGGCCGCGAGCGCGGCGACCTGCGAGACATTCGCGACGTTCGATGTGGCGTGGGATTGCAGGTTGGTCGCGGCCTTGATGACGTCGGTGGGTCCCACCATCCAGCCCACGCGCCAACCGGTCATGGCGTAGGTCTTGGCGACACCGTTGACGACAACGCAGCGGTCGGCGATCTCGGGCACGAGCACCGGCATCGAGGCGAACTCCGCATCGCCGTACACCAGGTGCTCGTAGATCTCGTCGGTGACGACCCAGATCCCGTGATCGGCCGCCCACCGACCGATCTCGGCGACCTGCTCGGGCGTGTACACCGCGCCCGTGGGGTTCGATGGAGACACGAAGACGAGCAGTTTGGTGCGGTCGGTCCGTGCGGCCTCAAGTTGTTCCACGGTCGCGCGGTAGCCGCTGCTCTCAGTGGTCTGCACGATCACCGGGACGCCGCCGGCGAGTTGGATCGACTCGGGG
>JAYNIC010000036.1:0-6316 GCA_038108715.1 Candidatus Nanopelagicales bacterium
GGACATACAGGCCACCGAGTTCGATGACCTCCTCATGCTCGGTGAGAACCGAGTCCTCCGCCGCCTTGAGCGCCTCTGGCCACGCGGCTTCGTAGGCCTCCGGGTCCTCGACCGGGTCGAGCCCACGGCGTTCGAGCTCCTGCGCAGCTCGGAACTCGGTGTTTCCGCCGAGCATGATGTCGGTACCGCGACCGGCCATATTGGTGGCGACGGTGACGGCACCCTTGCGGCCGGCCTCGGCGACGATGGCCGCCTCGCGCTCGTTGTTCTTGGCGTTGAGAACCTCGTGGCGCACACCGCGCTTCTTGAGCTCTGTCGAGATCAGCTCGCTCTTTTCCACGCTCGTGGTGCCGACGAGAATCGGTTGACCGAGGGTGTGACGCTCCTCAATGTCATCGATGACCGCGGTGTACTTCGCCGTCTCGGTTCGGTACACCAGATCGGGCTCGTCCATGCGCACCATGGGCCGGTTGGTCGGGATGGGCACGACGCCCAGGGTGTAGATCTGATGGAACTCCGCGGCCTCGGTCATGGCGGTGCCGGTCATGCCGGAGAGCTTGTCGTAGAGACGGAAGTAGTTTTGCAGCGTGATCGTCGCGAGAGTCTGGTTCTCCGCCTTGATCTCCACGCCTTCCTTGGCCTCGATCGCCTGGTGCAGACCCTCGTTGTAGCGCCGGCCCTTGAGGAGGCGACCGGTGTGCTCGTCAACGATGAGGATCTCGCCTTCGAGGATGACGTAGTCGCGATCTCGCTTGAACAGTTCCTTTGCGCGGATCGCATTGTTCAAGAAGCCCACGAGCGGGGTGTTGACGGTGTCGTAGAGGTTGTCGATGCCAAGCTGGTCCTCGACCTTGTCGATCGCGTCCTCGAGGACACCGATGGTCTTCTTCTTCTCGTCAACCTCGTAGTCCTCGTCCTTCTTCAGCAGACGAGCGATGCGGGCGAACTCGGAGTACCACTTGGTGGGCTGATCGGCAGGGCCGCTGATGATGAGCGGCGTACGCGCCTCGTCAATGAGAATGGAGTCGACCTCATCGACGACCGCGAAGTTGTGACCGCGCTGGACCATCTCCTCGTTGGACCACGCCATGTTGTCGCGGAGGTAGTCAAAGCCGAACTCGTTGTTGGTGCCGTATGTGATGTCGGCCGCGTAGGCGACACGACGTTCGGCCGGCGTCATGTGCGCGAGGATCACCCCGACCTCGAGGCCGAGGAATCGATGAATGCGACCCATCCACTCCGAGTCACGCTCGGCGAGATAGTCGTTCACCGTGACGACATGCACACCTTTGCCGGACAAAGCGTTGAGATAGGACGGAAGCGTCGCGACCAGGGTTTTGCCCTCGCCGGTGCGCATCTCGGCGATGTTGCCGAGATGGAGGGCGGCACCGCCCATGATCTGAACGTCGTAGTGGCGCTGCCCAAGAGTGCGGCGCGCAGCCTCGCGCACCGTGGCGAATGCCTCAGGGAGTAACTCGTCGAGGGACTCGCCTTCCGCGAGGCGCTGGCGGTACTCACCGGTGAGAGCACGGAGCTCTTCGTCGCTCATGGCGACGAAGTCATCCTCGATCGCATTCACCTGCCGAGCGATTCCCTCGAGGGTACGGAGGGTCTTGCCCTCACCGGCGCGGAGGATCTTGTCCAGAATTCCCACCGGATCATCCTACGGGGCGGCTCCCGGCGATGGTTCATGGTCACCCACCGAGACGATTCCCTCACGGGCGCCCCGGATGACCGCCTCGGTCCTAGATCGCACGCCAAGCTTCTCGAAAAGTCTCCGTACATGGTTCTTCACGGTGTTCTCACTGATCACCAATTCGTCGGCGATAGCGCGATTGGTCAGCCCCCGGGCGAGTGCCTGCAGGACCTGCGCCTCCCGACGAGTGAGTTCGGGCACCGGTGAACGAGCACTGCTTGCCATGGCTCGCCACAGCCCGCCACGCGGGTCCGCCAGCAGGACCGGATTGCCCGCGCGCACCGTGCGAACGGCCTCCACGAGAGCAACCTCCTCCACGTCTCTGTCGATCACCCCGTTAGCACCCGCGGCGAGAACCGCCATGACATCCACCGCGGAGCCCGGCCCGGGCACCGCGAGGAACGACCAGCCGGGCCGTTGTGCCACCCACTTGCCGAGCAGCGCAAGGTCGTTCGCGTCACCGGCCAGGCCCCACACGCACACCATGCGTTCGGCGTCGGGGAAGCGAGACAGATGCTGCTCGTCGGGCACCGCCACGGCACTCACGCCCGCCTCGGCCAGGACGATCTGTACGCCCCGGCGGAAGACCGGCGAGGAGTCGAAGACCAGCACGCTCGCCCGCACCCCACCACCGTCTCACCCGAGCGAGGACCCGTGGGCCGAACCACCGCAATCGGTCGGGCTTTTCGGTCGGCGTCGGCGCTCGGTACCCGCGATCACCGCCGCCGCCACCACCTGCGCGCCGGCCATGTGTAAGGCACGTGCGGCCTCGGCCAGCGTCGCCCCGGTCGTGATCACGTCATCAACCACGATCACCGGTGCGGTGAATGCCGTCTCCGTACATCGCAGGGCGTGGTCCAGGTTGGTGCGTCGTTCGGCGGCGGAGAGCCCCGATTGATCCTGCAGGGCACGCTGATGGGTGAGGGCTCGGTGCACGGCCACGGGCACGGCCACCTGCCGCACGGCACTTCGCGTCACACGCAGCAACACGTCCTCGCCGCGCTGGCGGGTCGCCGCAGGACTCGACGGAATCGGCACGACGATGACCTCGCGCTGGTGCGGAACAACCTCCGCGAGCACTCGAGCCAGCGCGGCTGACAGCGGCGCGGCCATATCGCGACGGCCACGGTCCTTCCAGGCGATGATTCCTTGGCGTACCGGTCCGGCGTACGGCGCGCAAATGAATACCGGCGGGAGACCGATCGGCGAGGGGCGCGGGCGGTGCGCAACGACCGGACCGGTCAGCGCAGCGGCACAGTCCGGGCACCAGGGGTGTTCTGGGACACCGCACCCGGCACAGGCCGACGGCGCAGCCAGTGCCAGAAGTGATGAGCCCCGGCTGATCGCGTTGGCGAGCACCGAGGGCAAGGTCGCAAAGGAGCGCACGCTCGGAGTCCACGCTCGGGGAAGTCCCCTCGGCAGGCGACGGCGCAAACTGGGGAGAAGCTCGCGCCCCGGACCCTGGGGATCGCTCACGACGAGACACCGTTCCCATTTAGCGGGAGACGCGGCCAAGGGGTAGGGTGTCAGCACGTCCGGCGGGCCATCGAAGCCTCGTGCCGCCTACCGGCCCACCATCTGGGGATCCCCCATCGTTTTCACGAGGTGCACTTCGCATGACCACTCCCGATTTCAAGGTTGCCGACCTTTCCCTCGCCCGTCTCGGCCGCGACGAGATTCGCCTCGCCGAGCACGAGATGCCCGGCCTCATGGCCATGCGCGAGGAGTTCGGCTCCACCCAGCCGCTCAAGGGCGCGCGCATCACCGGCTCGCTCCACATGACCGTGCAAACCGCGGTCCTCATCGAGACTCTCGTCGCTCTCGGCGCCGAGGTCCGCTGGGCCTCCTGCAACATCTTCTCCACCCAGGACCAGGCGGCAGCTGCCGTCGTCGTCGGCCCGAACGGGACCGTCGATGACCCGCAGGGCGTCCCCGTCTACGCCTGGAAGGGTGAGACGCTCGAGGAGTACTGGTGGTGCACCGAGCAGGTGCTGCAGTGGCCCGATGGTGCCGGCCCCAACATGATTCTCGATGACGGCGGCGACGCCACCCTGCTCGTGCACAAGGGTCGCGAGTTCGAGGCTGCGGGCGTTGTTCCGAGCACCGACCCAACCGACTCCGAGGAGTACGCCGTCATTCTCGAGGTGCTGCGCCGTTCCCTCACCGAGGACCCGCAGCGCTGGACGACCATCGCAGCCGGGATCCGCGGCGTTACCGAGGAGACAACGACCGGCGTACACCGGCTCTACGAGATGCTCAAGGAAGGCCGACTGCTCTTCCCGGCCATCAACGTCAACGACTCGGTCACCAAGTCGAAGTTCGACAACAAGTACGGCTGCCGCCACTCCCTCATCGACGGCATCAACCGCGCGACTGACGTCCTCATCGGCGGCAAGGTCGCGGTGGTCTGCGGCTACGGCGATGTCGGCAAGGGCAGTGCGGACTCCCTGCGCGGCCAGGGCGCCCGCGTGATCGTCACCGAAATCGACCCGATCTGCGCCCTCCAGGCCGCCATGGACGGTTACCAGGTTGCCCGCATCGAGGACGTCCTCGACATCGCGGACATTTTCATCACCGCCACCGGATGCAAAGACGTCATCACCGCCGATCACATGGCCCAAATGAAGCACCAGGCGATCGTCGGCAACATCGGCCACTTCGACAACGAGATCGACATGGCTGGCCTCCAGCGTCGCGCCGACGTCGAGCGCCGCACGATCAAGCCACAGGTCGATGAGTTCGTCTTCCCTGACGGGCGTTCGATCATCGTGCTGTCGGAGGGTCGACTGCTCAATCTCGGCAACGCCACCGGCCATCCGTCGTTCGTCATGTCGAACTCGTTCACCAACCAGGTGCTCGCCCAGATCGAGCTCTTCACCCGACAGGACGAGTACCCCCTCGGTGTCTACATCCTGCCCAAGCACCTCGACGAGAAGGTTGCCCGACTCCACCTCGATGCTCTCGGGGCGGATCTGACCGAACTGTCGAAGCAGCAGGCCGAGTACATGGGCGTCGACGTCGCCGGCCCGTTCAAGCCCGAGCACTACCGCTACTGAGCACCGCAGGACCCGATCAGAAGTGAACTCCCCGGTGCCCCGGGCCCGACCACCGGCCGACTATCGCGGCTGTCCCATCACGGTGGATCAGGCCCTGGCCCGGGGAGTCACTCTGCGTCCGCCCCGCTGGGGCATCCCCGACGCCGTCGTGGCACTCCTCGGCTTCGTCGTCCTGTCGGTCATCGTGGCCGTGGTTGCCGGCGTCGCCGGCCTACCCTTCTGGGTCACTCTCCTGCTCGGCGTCTTCGTTCCGTGGCTGGCGCTAGGCGGGTGGCCGCTACTCACCACGTCCCTCCAGGGCAACGGCCCGGTCATCGACCTGGGCATCACGTTGCGGTGGAAGGACGTGGGCTGGGGTCTGCTCGGTGGCGTCGCGGCCCTTGTTGCCGGCAGCGTTGTCGCGGTCATCGTGCAGGCGATTGCCGGGGACGTGAGTTCCGCGGCGGCCGACCTGGGCCAGGACCTGCGCAACGACGCCGGCCTGCTCCCAGTCCTCGTGTTTGCCGTCGCCGTCGGCTTCGGCGCTCCCATCGTCGAGGAGCTCGCCTTCCGCGGGCTCGGGTACAACGCGCTGGCCAAGCGCGGACTGCCGACATGGGCGGTGATCGTCATCACCACGGTGGCATTTTCGCTATTCCACCTCGAACCAGTCCGCATCCCGATCCTGCTCGCGAGCGGGGCGATCTTGGCGGTCCTGCGCTGGCAGACCCGTGGCGTGGGGGCGCCGATCGTGGCGCACATGGTCAACAATGTGCCAGGAGCGGCATTCCTGCTCTGGGGATGACACCATGGGGGGCGTGAGAGGTCGAGTCCTAGTCGTAGACGACGATGTCGCGTTGGCCGAGATGCTCGGAATCGTCCTGAGGGGTGAGGGGTTCGAAGCCACGTTCTGCAGCGATGGCGCCCAAGCCGTCCAGGCGTTTCGCGATACGCGGCCGGACATCATCCTGCTCGATCTGATGCTGCCCGGTATGGACGGCATCGACGTATGCCGTGCCATCCGGCAGGAGTCCGGCGTGCCCATCGTCATGCTCACGGCGAAGACCGACACGGTTGACGTCGTACTCGGTCTGGAGTCCGGAGCCGATGATTACATCGTCAAGCCGTTCAAACCCAAGGAACTCGTCGCCCGCCTGCGCGCCCGCATCCGCCGCACGGAGGAACCTGGGTCAGGCACCCTGACGATCGGGGACGTCACGATTGACATCGCCGGTCATTCGGTCCGCCGCGACGACGCGATCATCGCGCTCACCCCGTTGGAGTTCGACCTTCTCGTGTGCCTGGCCCGACGGCCGGGTCAGGTTTTCAGCCGTGAAGCGCTCCTGCAGGAAGTCTGGGGCTACCGACACGCGGCCGACACCCGACTCGTCAACGTGCACGTGCAACGCCTGCGCGCCAAGGTCGAGCACGACCCCGAACATCCCACGATCGTGCTGACCATCCGCGGCGTTGGCTACAAGGCCGGTCCGCCATGACCATCGCGCAACGGCTGAGCCGAGGCCGCGGATGACGTCGCTGTGGCGACGATCCCTCCTGGTGCGCATCACCGCCACCACCCTGGCAC
>JAYNIC010000036.1:6326-13811 GCA_038108715.1 Candidatus Nanopelagicales bacterium
GCTTCCGCACGGCGCGGTGATCGTGATCGGCGTCCTCGCCATCTTGCTGCTCTCCCGCATCACCAGCGGTCTGCTCGAATCCGCTGAGCGAGCCTCGCTCACCGAAGCCAGCGCCGGCCTCACCGATGCCCAACGCATCGCCAGCGTGAGCACCACCGGGACGGCCAGCACCTCTCCATCCAGCATCGTGGACACGATCGTGGCCTCGCTCGCCAGCCGGGCCGGTTCCCCGCCCCAGTACGACGTCCTGCTGCTCGCCGGCGACATCAGCGGTGCTTCCCCGGAACGCGGCACCAACCTCGTCACCGATGCCAGCGTCCCCGAGGCGTTGCGCGACTCCATAGTGGCGACCGGCAACCAGGCCTGGACCTACACCGAAATCCGCTACCTCGACGGGCGCACCGCACCGGGCCTCGTCGTCGGCGCCCCGCTGACCATCCCGAGCGTTGGCCCCTACGAGTTGTACTACCTCTTCCCGCTCGTCGAAGAACAAACCACATTGGACCTCGTCCGTAGCGCGGTCGTCGGCACCGGTGTCCTCCTCGTGCTCCTCCTCGGCGCAATCGCCCTGGTGGTGACCCGACAGGTCGTGGCGCCGGTGCGGTCCGCTGCCCGTGTCGCTGAGCAATTTTCCGAGGGTCATCTGCGCGAGCGGATGAATGTGCGCGGTGAGGACGATCTCGCCCGCCTCGCCATGTCCTTCAATGACATGGCCGCGAGCCTGGAAGACCAGATCCACCGCTTGGAGAATTTGTCCGCTGTCCAGCAGCGGTTCGTGTCCGACGTCTCACATGAACTGCGCACGCCACTCACCACGATCCGCATGGCGGCCGACCTGCTCTTCGAGGACCGCGAGCGCTACGACGCGCCGACGGCGCGGGCGGCCGAGTTGCTGCAGACCCAACTCGACCGATTCGAGACGCTCTTGGCCGATCTGCTCGAGATCTCCCGTTATGACGCCGGAGCAGCCAACCTGGACCTCGAAACCGTTGACCTTGCGACCTTGACGCGACAGGCACTCGAGACCGTTGCGCCACTTGCGGAGGATCGCGGAACACCGCTCAATCTCCATGTGTCCGGCGAGGACTGCTCGGCCGAATGCGATGCCCGTCGTGTTGATCGGATCCTGCGCAACCTCCTCGGCAATGCGATCGAGCATGGCGAGTCTGCGCCGATCGACGTCGCAGTCGCCGGCGACGATGACGCCGTCGCCATCTCCGTGCGCGATCATGGCGTGGGCCTCGACCCCGAACAGATCCCGCACGTCTTCGATCGCTTCTGGCGTGCCGACCCGGCTCGGGCGCGCACGACGGGAGGCACCGGGCTCGGGCTGTCGATCGCGCAAGAGGACACACGACTGCACGCCGGTTGGCTCGAAGTATGGGGCACACCCGCAGGGGGCGCGTGCTTCCGACTGACCCTGCCACGGCGGGCAGACGTGATCTTGACGAGATCGCCGCTGCCGCTCGTGCCGGAGGACGCACCCGCTCTCGACCCGGATCCCACTGAACCAGCCGTGGCCACCGTCGGCCCAGGCGCCGAGGCTCCCTGATGCGCGGTCTCCCGCTGCGCAGGCGACCGGCGATCGTCGGCTTGATCGGCGCCGCGCTCCTCCTGAGCCCCCTCATCGGCGCGTGCGCGGCCGTCCCGACCAGTGGACCGATCTACCAGGGCGAGGATGTTGGCGTTGAGGAGCCGAACCAGGTCATTCGCGTCATTGCCCGGCCGCCCCGCGCCGGGATGACCCCCACCGAGATCGTCTCGGGCTTCATCGAGGCCTCGGCATCTTTCGAAGACGATCACGCGGTGGCCCGTCAGTACCTCACTCCGTCCGCTGCGGCGCTTTGGGACGCCGGTGCGGGGGGTGACGTCTACGAGGGGGTCCCCACAATCGCCCCGGACGGACTGACCTCCGTCAACCTGACCGCTACCAAAACCGGCACCATCGAAGGTGACGGGCGATATGAGGTCGCCGCGATCGGCCGCCTCGTCGACCTGTCCTTCTCACTGGAATTCCTCGACGGGGAGTGGCGCATCGCGAACCCGCCACCGGGCCTGCTGCTTAGCCGTTCCGACGTCGATCGCGCCTACCGCGCCTACGATGTCTACTTCTTCGACCCAACGTTCAGCACGCTCGTTCCAGATTCCCGACTCTTCCCCATTTCTGGGCCATCCGCCGCAACGGCGCTTGTCCGCGCGCTCACCGCCGGCCCCAGCCAGTGGCTTGCTCCCGCCGTTCGTAGCGGCCTGCCGGAGGGGACGACGCTGGCCGTGGACGCGGTCCCCGTCATCGAAGGCATCGCCCGTGTCGACTTCGATCCCGCGCTGCGCCTCGCCGATGACGCGACACGGCGGGCCATCTCCGCACAGGTGGTGTGGACCCTGGGACAAGCTCCCGGCGTCCGGTTCGTCGACCTCAACGCGGGCGGTCAGCCGCTCAATGTCCCCGGCGCCTCCAGTCCACAACCGATGAACTCCTGGCCGGAGGTCGACCCCAATCGGATGCCGGGCGGCACGACGCCCTACGGCATCGTCTACGGACGCGCCGTCAAACTTGATGGGACGGCGCCCATACCCGTTTCGGGTGGAGCCGGCCTGGCCAGCCCGCCGCTCAGCGGGATCGCCGTCTCCTTGGACGCACAGGTCATTGCCGGACTCGACGCCGAGGCTCGACTGTGGACCGCTCCGCTTCGTTCCGGTGGTGCCAGCGTGCTCGCCATTGACGAGCCGGGCTTGTCGCGTCCCTCCTACGGCGGTGGGGAGGCACCCTGGGTGGTCAACGCCGAGGGCTCGGTGTTGCGCGCCGAGGCTGACGGGACGACGTTCACCGTGCCCATCGACGGGCTCAGCAGCAAGGCGACCGTGGAGTCCATCTCCGTCAGCCGAGACGGCACTCGGGCAGCCCTCATCGTGCGCCGCGGCGAACGTTCCTTCGTCATGGTCGCTGTCATCGCCCTACGGGAAGGGCTCCCTCGGCTGCAGGCGCCCATCCGCGTCGACAATCGCCTCAACGCGGTGAACGACGTCGCCTGGGCGGACGCGGACACGCTCGCCATCCTCGGTGCCGACGGCGCTTCATCGCCGGCCATCTACCTCGTGGATATGGGGCGCTGGCAGGTGCGCTCCATCGGCGCTCCGGCCAACCCCGGTCGCATCGCCGCGGCCCCCGGGGCCGACTTCCTGTCCAGCGATGTGGAGGGCTGGATCTACTCCTTCACTAACGGTCCGTGGCTCCGCCAGATCCGCGCGACGAGCCCGGCCTACCCCGGCAACTAGGGCTGTCGATCCAGATCGGGTTCGAGGAAGATGTACGTCACCGTGGGGACGGCGGCGCGCAGCCGTTGCTCCGCGACATCGATACCCGCCGCGATCTGTTCGCCCGTGTTGTGTTCACCGATGGCCACCTTTGCCGCGACGAGAAGTTCATCGGGGCCCACGTGCAAAGTGCGCAGGTGAATGACGCGATCGACAAGTGGGGAGGACTCCAAAGCCGCGTGAATCGCGGCGTCCTCCTCCGGCAACGCCGATTCGCCGACGGCCGTAACCGAACGGATGCTGTGGGTGCGCCGGCTCGGTCGATTGCTTGCGCCCGACGAGCAGCAACACCTGGTTGGCCGAGTCCGCCAGCGAGTGAATGGCCTCCGAGAGTAGCGAAGACGACCCGGTGAAGAACAACGCAACGAACTTGCTGACGGCGATACCCTGGCGAACAGCGCGGCCACGACCGCCCGCATTCGGCCCTCGGTACTCACGCGTCTCCGGACACACCCTTATTCACGACGCGTCTCCGGACACACCCTTATTCACGACGCGTCTCCGGACACACCCTTATTCACGACGCGTCTCCGGACACGATGATCGCGGTGCCCTCCGGAGCAATCTCAACATCGGCCTCCCCCGGCGCAACAACAGCGGCCAGCCCTTCGGGTACGTGCCGAACCTCAACCCCGGCCTCCGTGTTGGCGGCCACGCGCGTCGCCCCGTGCAGCGACAGCACGACGCGATGACGTCCGGTTGCCGCGTGGGTCGGGTGGTCAGCGAGAACGAGGTCGAACGGCATCTGCGGAGGCTGCAGAACCTCCCCCGCAAAGCCGTGCAGGGCCACCGGTCCTCGATCGGAGCGCAGAGCACTGAGTGCATCGTCGACAGCAATCGGCTTGTTGGTCAGCCCGAAGCGCAACACATTGTCCGAGGACGTCATGACCTCGACTCCGAGGCCATCCACATAGGAGTGGATGACCCCCGCAGGGACAGCCAGGCCCTGGCCCGGGTCCAGGCGGGCATGGTCAAGGAGCACGGTGACGAGCACACCGGGATCGGCGGGATGGGTCGCCGCGACCCGGGCCAGGGCGGAGACCGCCTCGGTGGACCAGCCAGCCGCCGTCGCAGCGGCGACGAGGCGGCGGTCGATGGTGCCGCACTGCTCAGCCGATAGATCAAGGATGAGTCGGATGGCCTCGACACGGTCACCGGAGGCGGTCGCGTCCACGATGTGCTCGGGGGCGCCGGCTCGTCGAAGGACCTCCGCGGCCGCCTGCGGATCACGCCACCCGGCATGGACATCGAACGTCGTCAGCGAGACGAGCATCTCGCTCTTCTCCGTCGGATCGGCGTAACGGCGCTCGTCCTCGGGTCGCCCTTGGTCGGCTGCCCAACCGCGAGCGGCATGGTCGCCATCAGGATGGACCTGGAGTGACAGGGGGGTCGAAGCGGCAAGAAGTTTGACCAGAGGAACACCACGATGGTCGGGCAGCTCGTCAAGACCGCGGCCTGCGTCGGCGCCCTCAGTGATGACGGCAACCCCCGAAGGGTGCGTCCCGAACCACAACTCTGCCTGGGGATTGCCCGTGCGGCCACACCACCGGGACAGACCGTCGACGACTCCCCAGTCGTATTCCTTCAGCGCACCGCGAACAACGTGCACGTCAGGCGTCCGGCTCTATTGCCTCGTCCAAGAGCATGACCGGGATACCGCCGCGCACGGGGAACCCGCGACCGCAGACGCGGCATACGAGCAGTTCCCGCTCAGCGTCAACATCGAGCGGGGAGTGGTCGTCGCTGGGGCAGGCCAGGATCTCCAACAGCAGCGGGTCGAGTCCCAAGGTGTCGCTCATGGGCACTAAGTGTGCCGCACGCGCCCGAGGACCTCATCACGGATAGCCGACATCGTCGGCTCGTCGGCCGCCTCGGCGTTCAGGCGCAGGAGGGGTTCGGTGTTGCTCGGCCGAAGGTTGAACCAGCCCTGGGGCAAGGTCACCGTGAGGCCATCCAGTTCGTCCAGAAGGACCCCGTCGACTCCCCCGTAGGCCTGCCGAATCAGCTCCAGAGCAGCGGGCACGTCTGCAACGACCGAGTTGATCTCGCCGCTCGCCACATAGCGGTCGTACGGCGCGAGCATGTGCGACAGCCCGGTGCCTGCAGGGGTGGCACCGAGCGCTGCCATGACATGCATCGCCGCGAGCAGTCCGGAGTCGGCGCGCCAGAAGTCGGCGAAGTAGAAGTGTCCGGAGTGCTCCCCACCGAAGATCGCGCCGGTACGAGCCATCTCCGCCTTGATGTAGGAGTGTCCGACTCGTGTGCGCACCGCCTGTCCGCCGTGCTCCGCGATCACTTCCGGCACCGCACGTGAACAGATGAGGTTGTACAGGATCGTCGCCCCCGGAACGCGCTGCAGTTCGCGCGCAGCGATGAGCCCGGTGATGGCCGAGGGTGACACCGGCTCACCACGCTCATCGATGACAAAGCACCGATCGGCATCCCCATCGAAGGCCAGACCCAGGTCGGCGCCGGTCGTGCGCACGGCCGCCTGCAGGTCACGAAGGTTCTCCGGCTCGATGGGATTGGCGTCGTGATTCGGGAAGTTCCCGTCGAGATCGAAGTACATCTCGTCCATCGTCAGCGGCAGGGCCGGCAGGCCCGCGCCCGTGCCGAGCACCGCAGGGACAGTCAGTCCGGCCATCCCGTTGCCCGCGTCCACGACCACACGCAGCGGACGGATATCGGCCAGTGGCACCAGATCACGCAGGAACCGGGCATAGTCCGCGAGCACCTCGGCCGTGCTCAGCCGCCCTCGGGTCCCGTTGAAGGGGCCGGCGAGGTGCTCGACCCCGTGTTCAACGAGGCGGCGAATGTCCGCGAGTCCGGTATCGGTGCCCACCGGTGCCGCGCCAGCCCGACAGAGCTTGATGCCGTTGTACGCGGCCGGGTTGTGGCTTGCGGTGAACATGGCACCCGGCAACTGGCGTGATCCGGAGGCGAAGTAGAGCTCGTCCGTGCTGGTGCACCCGAGCGTGACGACGTCAACACCGCGTGAGGTGACCCCATCGGCGAATGCGGCCACGAGGTCATCGCCGGTGTCACGCATGTCTTGGCCGACAACGATGACACCGGGCCCTCCATCGTCCACGCGGATCTTCAGCACTTCGACGAAGGCAGCTCCGATCGCCGTCGCGAGGGCGGGCGTGAACTGGTCGGGCACGATGCCGCGCACGTCGTAGGCCTTGATGACCGAGTCGAGGAGGTCGGGGTCGAAGGGGTGGCCTGGGGCCACGACGTCACCCCTCCTGGCCGGGAAGGGCCCGCAGATGGCCGCGACGGACACCCTCGGAGCCCACCGCCGGGCGTTGTTCGACCTCGTCGAACAACGTCGCGGTGCTTGGCGGGGCGGCAGCCGCCTCGCGCACAGCGTTGGCAAGCGCCTCGAGGTCGTCACCGGACGGACCCGCGGAGGGATCCGGCTCCAGGCGCACGACCTGCCACCCGCGCGGCGCAGTCAGCCGCTCTGAATGGATCTCGCACAGGTCGTAGACGTGCGGATCGGGCGCTGATGACAACGGGCCGACCACGGCGGTGGAGTCGGCGTATACGTAGGTGAGTGTCGCGGTGGCGGCGCGACTACAGGTGATGCGCGAGCAGCGACGACGATGTCCCACGGGTCCGGACGCTACCGGCCCAACCGGCGGCAGGCCGGTCGCCACGCCGGTGCGAGGGATAAACGCAGCCGGTCAGGGGGCTGCGGGTAATCCCAACTCGGGCTCCTGAACCGCCCTCGGCACCTCCACCTCGGTTCGCAGCGGGGTCCACGGGTACCCGGTGATGAGTGATCCGTTGGCGTTGCGCTTAAGGGCCTCGTGGGCGATGACAACCTCACCCCCCTCGGGCAGCGCCTGAAGGGCGTACCAGAAGGCGCCAGCAGGGCGCGGAATGTTGACGGCCACCACGCGATCTCGAGGCACCGTCACGACGATGTCGTCCGGACTCGGCAACGCATTGCCGGCCTCGTCGACCGGAAGCACCCGCAAGGTCACCGTCACCGGCGACGGCTGTTCGATGGCCTGGCTCGGCGTGGGGTCCGGCTCGTCACTGGGCAGCGGCAACGGTTCGGAACTGACCTCGCGCAATTCGCCGGGAGCAGTCAGCCACACCGTGACAGCAGTGGCCCGCTGCGCTGGTAATCCGGTCACTGCCGCGACCGTAGAGATGGGG
>JAYNIC010000037.1:0-13546 GCA_038108715.1 Candidatus Nanopelagicales bacterium
TTCGTCGTGGACCTTCTTGTGAACGAGCACGCGGGTGGCCGCCGTGCAGTCCTGACCGGCGTTGAAGTATCCGGCGACGGCGAGCCACTCCGCCGCCGCGGCGACGTCAGCATCGTCGAAGATGACAATCGGGGCCTTGCCACCGAGTTCGAGGTGCACGCGCTTGACGTCTCGGGAAGCCTCTGCCGCGACCTCCATGCCAGCGCGGACCGAGCCGGTGATCGACACCATCTGCGGAGTGGGGTGACTCACCAGAGCCCGTCCGGTATCCCGGTCACCGGTAACCACATTGAGAACGCCGGGCGGCAGGAGTCCGGCATCGCAGATCAGCTCGGCCATGCGAAGGGTCGACACCGGAGTGGTATCGGACGGCTTCAATACGACCGTGTTGCCTGCGGCGATAGCGGGGATGTACTTCCAGACCGCCATCATCATCGGGTAGTTCCACGGGGTGACCTGGCCCACGACGCCCACCGGCTCGCGGCGGATCATCGAGGTGAAGCCCTGCATGTACTCGCTGGTGGCACGACCCTCCAGGACACGTGCCGCCCCCGCGAAGAAGCGGATCTGGTCGATCATCGGGGGGATTTCCTCGGCCATGGTCACCGCGATCGGCTTGCCGGTGTTCTCGCTCTCCAGCGCGACGAGTTCGTCGGCATGCTCCTCGAACAGGTCAGCGATCGCCAGGATCGCCTTCTGCCGCTCTCCAGGGGTGGAATCCCGCCAGCCTTCGAAGGCTCCCGAGGCTGCCGCGTAGGCCCGATCAATGTCCTCCTGACCGGACACCGGGGACTCGGCAAACACCTCACCCGTCGTGGGGTTGATCAACTCCTGGGTCTGCCCCGAAGCGGCGTTCACTCGTTCGCCGCCGACGATGTTCTGCAATACGCGCTTGTCGCTCACTGCCCATCCTTTGCGCCGGGGTTCACCAATTCGGCGAACCAGTCTCCCCACGCTATCCCTGTTGGCCGGGTAGCGCCGCCGAAGCGAGCAGTTGCCGTTGTAGGCTGGGGGGATCGCCGCACCGATCGAGGAGTCCCATGGGCACGAGCGACCTGCCCGCTCCAGGAAGCACCCCTCGTACTCGCATCCGGCGACTGCCCGACAAGACCGTCACCGAGCGAGAGGTCGCTTACGCCGTCCTCGATGCAGCGCTCCTGGCTCATGTCGGGGTGGTCGTCGACGGCCAGCCGTACGTCGTTCCCGTG
Organism: Candidatus Nanopelagicales bacterium; assembly: GCA_038108715.1. Classification (GTDB taxonomy): domain Bacteria; phylum Actinomycetota; class Actinomycetes; order S36-B12; family S36-B12; genus Mxb001. The sequence goes on from JAYNIC010000037.1 coordinate 1,209, forward strand.
GCCTTCGCCCGTCGCGGCGATGACGCGATCTTCCATGGATCCTCGGCCTCCCGACTGTTCACGACCCTGGCCGCCGGCGCCCCCACCTGCCTGACGGTCACGCTCGTCGACGGCCTCGTGCTCGCACGCAGTCTCTTCGAGTCCTCGATGCACTACCGCAGCGTGATGGCCCTAGGGGTGCCCCGCCGACTCACCGGCGAGGAAGAGGTCGAGGCGTTGCTGCATCTGTCGGAGCACCTCATGCCCGGGCGCACCGCAGAGGCTCGACACCCCTTGCCGCAGGAACTCAAGGCGACGATCACTCTCGCACTCCCCCTGGACGAGATCTCGGTGAAGGTCGGCGACGGCCCCCCGGAGGACGTTCCGACCGACCTCGTGGACGAGCCGTTCGCCAGCATCTGGGCCGGCTCGGTGCCGATCCGCGAGGTCTTCGGCGAAGCGGTGGCCGATGATCAGGCGACCGGCGTACCACTTCCGGCCTACGTCAAGACATGGCGGCGCGCTTGACCTCCCTGTGGTGGGACACGCTGCCCGAGGACCTCAGGGCACCCCTGGGCACCCGACTCGTTGACGAGGTCGAGGCCGACGTGGCGATCATCGGCGCAGGCTTCACCGGGCTATGGACGGCCTACTACCTGCAGCAGCACAACCCCTCGCTGCGTATCGCTCTCGTGGAGGCGGCATACGCCGGATTCGGTGCCAGCGGCCGCAACGGGGGCTGGTGCTCGGCGCTCTTCCCCGCGAGCATGTCTGCCGTCGCCAAGGCGAGCAATGACCAGCAGGCCGTGCGGATGCAGGATGCGATGCACCAGACGGTCGATGAGGTGGCTCGCGTCGCCAACAGCGAAGGCTGGGATATCCACGCCGCGAAGGGCGGCACGGTCGTGGCCGCTCGCACCCCCCTGCAGTGGCAGCGGGCGCGGGAGGAGATCGCCGAGTGGCGCCGATGGGGCTACGGCGAGACAGACTATGCGCTTCTCGGGCCCAACGCCGCACGCGCCATGATCGGCGCCACCGATGTCCTCGGGGCCACCTACACCCCGCACTGCCTGGCCATCCACCCGGCGCGACTGGTGCGCCACCTGGCCCGCACCGTAGTCGAGCGCGGCGCCCTGCTGTTCGAGGGATCCCGCGCCCAGGCATGGGAACCCGGCGTGGTGCGCACCGCGCACGGGTCGGTTCGCGCACGGCACGTCGTGCGGGCGACGGAGGGCTACACGGCGGACCTTGAGGGCCAGCGCCGGACGATGGTGCCGATCTATTCGCTCATGTTGGCGACTGAACCACTCCCGGAGGAGGACTGGTCCCGCATCGGACTTGCCGCTCGGCCCACCTTCGCCGACGGCCGGCACCTCATCATCTACGGCCAGCGTACCGCTGACGGGCGCCTCGCCTTTGGTGGCCGCGGCGCTCCCTACCACTTCGGCTCACGGGTGCAGCCGCACTTCGATCGCGATCCGCAGGTGTTCGCCGAACTGTGGCGGACCTTGATCGACCTGTTCCCGTTCCTGACCGATCGGGCGGTGACGCACACGTGGGGGGGACCGATCGGCGTACCCCGCGATTGGTTCGCCTCGTGCGGTCTGGACAAGGAGACCGGCCAGGCCTGGTCGGGGGGCTATGTGGGCGACGGGGTCGGGACCTCCAACCTTGGTGGCCGGACGCTCGCGGACCTCATCGTGGGCAACGACAGCGACCTCACGACGTTGCCGTGGGTCGGGCATCGCTCACCGCGGTGGGAACCTGAGCCGCTGCGCTGGCTGGGCACCGGGCTGGGGCTGCGGGCCATGGGATCCGCGGACGATGTGGAGGCACGCACCGGGCGCCCATCTCGACGTGCCAAGGTCTTCAGCCGCTTCCTCGGCCACTAGGGCCACCACGACAATTCGGCACGTTCTGCCGCGTTTTCGCAGGCGCTAACCGCGGCACAAGGTGCTGGATTCGTCCTACGTCGGCTGACAGTCGGTGTCGATGAGGGCTTGGACGTCGGCCGGGGTCATCGAGGCGCGTCCGGTCCACTTCTCCACGTCGTCGAGGACCTTGCGCTCGGCCTGGGCCCGGTGCTCCGGGCCGACTGTCGCCTCGGCCTCCATCCAGCGGCGCTTGGTCTCCCAGCCCAACTCTCGCTGCCGGAGCGCCTTCTGCACCGACGCCATCTGCTCGTCGGTGCAGTCCAGCCGCCAGACCTCGCGGATCGTTTCTGGTAGTTCGAGCCGGTAGTCATGCCCGCCCTCGGCAAAGACGCCCGGAGTCGGGGCCAGTGCGTTGAGCACGTCCATGAACGTCGACATGAACGTCGTCACCGGCCACCACAGCGTCCGTCGAGGTGCACCAGGTGGACGCTTGCCCCACGGTCCGAGCCACGCTGGGCGCCGCCAGAGAAGTTCAAACCAGAACTTCGGGATGGGGTCGTCGCCGTTCTGCAGGAGCAGGTAGCGGACCCGTTGCCGGTCGGCGGCGTCGAGCGAGGTCCAGTCCCCCACCCAGCGGGGAAGGTAGATAGTGCCGGGGCCGACCGCCGGAGGATCGGCCACACTGCGCTTTCCCCACAGTTGCGTGCGCCACTTGGTGGCTTCGGGGGTGCCAATCCACAGACCGGCTTCAATGCCCAGGCTCTCCGGGCCAAAGACACCCATGCCCTCGAACATCTCCTCGCTCACCTGTGATCCCAGGCTCTCGCCGAAGAGGAAGAAGCGCGGATGCGACTCCGGCGGCATCTGGCGCAGGCGCTCGGCGATTCCGGCGAACACCATGCGAGTCTGGTTGGTCCCCGTCTTCACATCGGCCAGCGACAGCGACGACGGGAGCACGGAGTACTGAATGGCCAGGCTCGCGCAGTCGCCACGCGTCAGGTACTCGAACGTCTCGCAGGCGACGTAGTTTACGTAGCCCGATCCGGTTGGCGACCACAAAGCAACGTAGGGACGCTCGAGTGCCCGCGTGCGATCGATTTCGTCGAGCAGGATCTGCGCCCGGCCTTCCTCGGTCTCCGCGCTGGAGAGGGCGGCGTACACGCGGATCGGCTGTTTGGCCTCACCACCGCCAATAACGGCCGAGATCGTGTCGGGGCGGAGCACCATGCTGAGCCAGCGTCGACCCTCGCGGCTCTGATCAGACCAGGAACGCCCGGACGACGGAGAGCCGGTGATCTCGGGAATGTCCGGCGGAGTGGCATGCGCGAGTTCGGAGCCCTCGCCCGCACTGCTGAGCTGGTGGTCGACGAGCTTGAGTCCCACGGCTCCCACGCCGAGGGCGGCCACCGCGGTCAAGCCACGGGCGACAGCCGCGTGTTCCTGGGGTGTTCCGCCGATGAGGGCCGACACAGCGCGACCCCACAGCCGCGTCACCCGCGACTCAACTGCGGCCAGACCCAGCAGCGCGCCCGTCGTCGCGATACCGATGCCGGTAGCCACCATCGGATTGACCGCACGGTCCTCGTCATCGGCGATGTCGCCACCTCGATCGTCGCGGAACGCTCCCAGACCAAGCGCCCCCACCTGCTGGCCCATGAGCCGACTGCCGAGATACACGCCGCCGCCGAGGCCGGAGACCACCGCGGTGGTCGTCATGATGCGCGGGAGTGTCCGCGGGATCGACTCCACGGCACGCGAGGCCATGCCGGCCGCGCCAGCCGCGGCCAGGGCCGTCGCGGTGAGGCGGCCCAACGATCGCCAGACCGGCTCATGTTCACGCCACTCCAGCAGCCGGGCCGCGGCGGCTGACCCGAGTACCACGAGGGCGTCGCCGGTCACCTGCCCGCGCTTGCCGCCAACACGCTCCCCCAGGCTGCTGAGCACGCTATGGGCGGAAACTCCCCAGGCATAGCCGGCCAGGCCGGACACACCGGTGATCAGTCCTTGGTCGAGGCTGCGCCGGGTCAGCAGGTTGGGCTGATAGGACAGCCCAACACTTACGGCGCCGAGCATGAGGCCAGCACGGGAGGAGGGGTCGATGTCGCGGGGGATGTGCAGTCGAGGAAATCGGGCCATGGGCCCATCCTGACCTATCCCCTGGGGGGGCGAACGCCGGTTGTGCGGAATACTGGCGGAACGACCCCTGGAGGTACCCGTGGCTCGCGCCCCGCAGCGTCCGCTTGAACTGTTCTCGATCGATGGACTCCTCACCGAGGAGGAGCGCGCCATTCGCGACGTCGTACGCTCCTTCGTCGAGGAGAACATCAAGCCGAACGTCGCCGACTGGTTCGAGGCTGGCACCATCCCGGCCCGCGATCTCGCCAAGGAATTCGGCGCTCTCGGTGTCCTGGGCATGCATCTCGAGGGCTACGGCTGCGCCGGGACAAACGCCGTCTCCTACGGATTGGCGGCCATGGAGTTGGAGGCGGGTGACTCCGGTATCCGCTCCCTGGTCAGTGTCCAGGGCTCACTCGCCATGTTCGCCATCCACGAGTTCGGCTCGCAGGAGCAGCGCCAGGAGTGGCTCCCGGGCATGGCGGCCGGCGAGTTGATCGGCTGCTTTGGTCTTACCGAGGCCGACTTCGGGTCCAATCCCGGCGGCATGCGTACGGCGGCCAAGCCCGACGGCGACGACTGGGTCCTCAACGGATCCAAGATGTGGATCACCAACGGCACCGTCGCTGACGTGGCCATCGTGTGGGCACAGACCGACGACGGCATCCGTGGCTTTGTCGTCCCGACCGACACCCCTGGCTTCAGCGCTCGTGAGATCCACAAGAAGCTCTCGCTGCGCGCTTCGGTCACCGCGGAACTCGTGCTCGAGGACGTTCGCCTCCCCGCGTCGGCTGTGTTGCCCGGTGTCGTCGGACTCAAGGGCCCGCTCGCGTGCCTCAACGAGGCCCGCTTCGGCATCGCCTTCGGCACCCTCGGTGCCGCACGCGACTGTCTGGAAACGGCCATCGACTATTCCAGCAATCGTGTCCAGTTCGACCGACCGATCGCGGGCTACCAGATGACCCAGACCAAGCTCGCCGACATGACACTCGAACTCGGCAAGGGCATGCTGCTGGCACTGCACCTAGGTCGGCTCAAGGACGAACACAAGATCACCCCGGAGCAGGTCAGCCTGGGCAAGCTCAACAACGCGCGTGAGGCGTTGAACATTGCCCGGGAATGCCGCGGCATCCTCGGCGGCAACGGCATCACGCTGGAGTACCCCGTCATCCGGCACATGAACAATCTGGAGTCGGTCTACACCTACGAGGGACCCAACGAGATGCACACCCTGGTTATCGGCCAAGCTCTCACCGGCATGCCAGCCTTCCGCTGAGCCAGGAACTCTCGCAAGCCGACGATCTTTCGACCTTTCTCGGCCCCATTTCGTCGAAATTGCGTCGGCTTGCGGAGGGTCACTCGCCCAGAGAAGGCGGCGGGAGCCGGTACTCGACCGGACTGCCTGACAGCGTGATGGGGTTCGCCACCGTCGGCACTCCCCCGATCTCCACGACAGGATCCAGTCCGAGCCGCTGGGCCAGTGCAAACGCGTGCTCCAGATCATTGATGGGCCCGCACGGCACTCCCGCGGCGGCGACGACCTCCTGCCACTCCCCGGCCCCTCGGGAAGCCAAGGCGCCCTCAAGAAGGGCCTTCAACTCCGCACGATGGGCAACGCGCTCGGGATTGGTCGCAAACCGCCCATCATCGGCGAGTTCGCCAACGCCGAGGGCGACCACCAAGGCACGGAACTGACCGTCATTGCCCACCGCGAGCACGATGGGCCGATCGGCGGTCGCAAACACCTCGTACGGCGCAATCGACGGGTGCGCATTGCCGAGGATTCCGGGCACGACACCCCCGGCGACGTACCCCGACGACTGATTAACCATTGCGGACAGCAGGGACGACAGCAGATTGACCTCGACGTGCTGCCCCTCGCCCGTCTCGTCGCGGTGATGCAGTGCCGCCAGGATGCCGACGGTCGCATGCAGTCCCGTGATGACGTCGACGAGCGCGACGCCCACCTTGGTCGGTTCACCCGGCCCAGGACCGGTCACGCTCATCAGCCCACCCATCGCCTGCACCAGGAGGTCGTAGCCCGGCAGCGAGGCCCCCGGGCCCGAGCCGAAGCCACTGATGGAGCAGTAGATCAAGCCGGGGTGATCCGCAGACAGTGCGTCGTAGCCCAGACCCATGGCATCCAGGGCGCCCGGGCGGAAGTTCTCCATCAACACGTCGCTCTCCGCGATCAGCGTGCGGACCTGGGCCATGCCCTCGTCACGGGACAGGTCGATCGTCCGGGAGGTCTTGTTGCGATTGACGCCTGCGAAGTACGTCGCCATGCCGTTGTCGGCGTACGGCGGACCCCACGATCTGGTGTCATCGCCAACCCCGGGGCGTTCGACCTTGACGACCTCGGCTCCGAGGTCACCCAGCAGCATGGTGGCGTAGGGGCCGGCGAGCACCCGGCTCAGATCCGCGATGCGGATCCCGCTCAATGGTCCGCTCACGCCTCTCCTCGCAGCAGCGGGCCGAGGGCCTCAAGCACCCGGATGTCTTCGATGGTGGACGGGGGCGCCTCGTCGCGGCCGTCCGCGATCGCGCGCATGGACCGGCGCAGGATCTTGCCCGAGCGCGTCTTAGGCAGCGCGGCCACAACGGAGACCTGCCTCAACGCTGCCACTGGACCGATCCGCTCCCGAACCAGTGCCACGATCTCGTCTTCGATCCCTTCACCATCGACACCGGCCTTGAGGACGACGAACGCACGAGGGATCTGCCCCTTGAGATCATCCCGAACGCCGATCACCGCACATTCGGCCACGCGCGGGTGTGCGGCAACGACCGCCTCAAGTGAGCCGGTCGAGAGCCGGTGCCCGGCCACATTGATGACGTCGTCGGTGCGACCCATGACGTAGACGTAGCCATCCTCGTCGATGTAGCCGCCATCACCGGTGGCGTAGGTGCCCGGGAAGACCGACAGATAGGAATCGATGTAGCGCTGGTCATCTACCCACAGCGTCGGCAGCGTGCCCGGGGGCAGTGGCAGCCGGATGACGATGTTGCCTTCCGTTCCCCGGGGGACCTCCTCGCCGCTCTCGTTCACCACGCGTACGTCGTACCCGGGCACCGGCACACTCGATGAGCCCGACTTCAGCGGCATGGGGTCCAACCCACGCAGGTTCGCGGTGATGGGCCACCCGGTCTCGGTCTGCCACCAGTTGTCGATCACCGGCACTTTGAGCCGCTCCGTCGCCCATGCGAACGTGTCCGGGTCGAGCCGTTCACCCGCCTGGAAGAGCGTCCGCAGACTGGAGATGTCGTACTTCGCCAGCAACTCGCCGTTCGGGTCTTCCTTCTTGATCGCCCGGATCGCCGTCGGGGCGGTGAAGAGTGCGTTCACACCGTGATCGGCGATCACCCGCCAGAACGCCCCCGCGTCAGGCGTGCCGACCGGCTTGCCCTCATACATCACCGTCGTCGCGCCCACGATGAGCGGGGCGTAGACGATGTAGGAATGGCCCACGACCCACCCCACGTCGGAAGCGGACCACCAGACATCGTCGGGCCCGATGCCGTAGACGTTGCCGAGTGACCACGCCATCGCAACGGCATGGCCGCCGTTGTCGCGCACGATCCCCTTGGGCTTCCCGGTGGTCCCTGAGGTGTACAGGATGTAGAGCGGATCGGTCGCTCTTACCGTCACGGGCTCCACTGGCGCTGCCGTCGCCATTTGGTCCATCCAGTCAACGTCCCGCTCCCCCATTTCCGCGCGCGCATGGGGACGCTGCAGAAGGATCGTCGTGCGGGGTTGATGACGCGCGAGACGCAAGGCCTCGTCGATAAGCGGCTTGTACTCGATGACGCGCGTCCCTTCGACGCCGCATGAGGCGGTGACGATCACGGTCGGTTCCGCGTCGTCGATGCGAGCTGCCAACTCGGCGGGCGCGAAACCGCCGAAGACCACCGAGTGCACCGCACCGATTCGCGCGCAGGCCAGCATCGCTACGACGGCCTCGGGCACCATCGGCATGTAAACGATCACGCGATCGCCCTTCTGGACACCCGCGTCGCGCAGCACGCCAGAAAATCGCGCCACCTGATCGAGCAGTTCGGCGTACGTCAGCCGGGTGACCTCGCCGGTGACGGCGCTGTCATGGATGAGAGCCACGTGATCGCCACGGCCGGCCATCACATGCCGGTCGACCGCATTGGCGCAGGTGTTGAGCTCACCGTCGACAAACCACCGATAGAGCGGCGGGTTGTCCGCGTCGAGGATGACGGTCGGCGGGGTGACCCAGTCGATCGCATCTGCCGCGTCGGCCCAGAAGGCATTCGGCTCGGCCAGGCTGCGCGCGTGAACGGCCCGGTATGTCGTTCCCTCCTCCATGGCGCCGACGCTAGCGCACCCCGTCCGGCGAGCGCCGAAGATGATTGACCTTCACCGCCGAGGTCACCAGTCGGACCAGGGTGGCGAGCAGTGCCAGATCAATGACCATCTGCACCATGGCGATCGCTCGAGCCGGTGTGATCACCGGAGTGATGTCACCAAATCCCACCGTGGCCAGCACCGTCACCGCGAAGTAGTAGGCCGTGAAGGCGTCCAGAGGCTCGCTGAAGGCACTCGGCTCAGCGACCGAAATCAGGTGGTAGGCCTTGGAGAACATGGCAATGACGAGCACCGCCGTGACCACAAGCGTCTCGAGTGCCCGAATCTCCGGGCGGGCGGCGCTGTCGATCCGACGAAGCGACCACGCGAGGTAGCCGATAATGATCGCCGTCCACAGCACGAGATAGAAGGCGACAAGCACCCAGACCTCGGCGCCAAAACTCTTAGCGTCACCCACGACCAAAGTGCCAGCGATCACCGCTGCCGAGATGAGCCCGCCACGCAGAACACTGACGGCAATGGCTCGGGCGACGGACGATCCTCGTCCGGCCGCCGTCGGCTGACTCACGGTGCCTCCGCTGCCGCGAGTTGTCCGCAGGCGCCGTCGATTTCACGGCCACGGGTATCGCGCACGGTCACTGATACCCCTGCTTCCTCCAGGGCCCGGACGAAGGCCCTCTCATCGCGTGGCTCGGACGCGGTCCACTGCGAGCCCGGGGTCGGGTTGAGCGGAATGAGATTGACGTGCACGAGGTGCCCCCGAAGCCGTTTCGCCAGTAGTTCGGCGCGCCAGCGCTGGTCGTTCACGTCCTTGATCAGGGCGTATTCGATGCTGACGCGCCGCCCCGTCCGGTCGGCGTAGAACCACGCGGCGTCGAGCACCTCGGAGACCGGGTAGCGCGTGTTGATGGGGACGAGAGAGTCGCGCAAGGCATCATCGGGGGCGTGGAGGGACACCGCCAAGCGAAGCGGCAGCCCCTCCTCGGCCAAGTCGCGGATGCGTGGGACTAAGCCCACGGTCGACACGGTGATGCCGCGCGCCGACATTCCCAGGCCCGCTGGCACGGGATCGACCAGGCGATGAATCGCACCCATGAGCGAGCGGTAGTTAGCCAGAGGCTCGCCCATCCCCATGAAGACAACATTGCTGACGCGCTCGCGATCTCCCGGGATGAGCCCGGCCTTGATCATGCGAGCGCCCGCAAGCACCTGCTCGACGATCTCCGCGGTCGACAGATTGCGCGTGAGACCAGCCTGACCCGTCGCGCAGAAAGGACAGTTCATGCCGCACCCCGCTTGAGACGAAACACACATGGTGATGCGGTCCCGGTAGCCCATGAGTACAGACTCGACCCGTGAGCCATCATGCAGGCGCCACAGCATCTTGACGGTGGCTCCGTCATCGCAGGTGAGTTCGCGGACCGGCGTCAGCAGCGTTGGCAGGAGTTCGCGGGCAACGGTCTCCCGGTCGCTCGGTGAGAGGTCGCTCCACGTGTGGGGATCGTCCTCCCAACGACCGAACCAGTGCCGCGACACCTGATCGGCGCGGAAGGCCGGCAAACCCAACTCCGCCATGACAGCGCGTCTCTCGTCGACGCTGAGATCAGCCAAGTGACGCGGAGGACGCCCACGCCGCGGGGCTTCGAGGACGAGTTCGCCGGGCTCAGGCATATCGCCAGTGTGTCAGCCCGTGCCCAGGAACAGAGCGAAGAGGGCCCACGCGGCGAAGGCGTTGATCACCAGTGAGTCCAGGCGGTCCATCAGACCGCCATGTCCGGGCAGCAGCGTGCCCATGTCCTTGATCCCGAGGTCGCGCTTGATGGCACTCTCGGCAAAGTCCCCTGCCGTTGCCGTGATCGTCAAGACGATTCCCATAATGAGCCCCTGCCACCAGGGCGCTTCGAAGATCCAGATGAACGCCGCGACACCGATCGCCATCTGGACCGCGAGGGAACCGGCGAAACCCTCCCAGGATTTCTTGGGACTGATCGTCGGCGCGATGGGATGTCGACCGAAGAGCACGCCGGTCGCGTAGCCCCCAATGTCATTGCCGATGGTGAGCAAAATGAAGACGACAATGCGCCAAGGCCCGTCAGATTCGGCCAGCATGAGCATCGCAAAGCCGCCCATGAGTCCGATGTACGCGAGCAGAAAGACGCTCGCCGAGGCATCCCGCACGTAGCCGTCCGCGCCTCGCCGGATTCGCCAGATCAGCACGGCCACGACGGCGGCGCCCATCGTGACCAGGAGCGCCTGAGAGCCCCAGATGTACGCCGTCACCATCGCCGCCACCGTCCCGGCGTACACGGGAGTGCGGGCTACTCGAATGTCACGGCTGGCGAAGGCACCGATGAGCTCACCGAGTGCGATGAGCAGGGCAGCGCCGGCGAGGACGCCGAATAGCCACTTGACCCAGATCAGGCTCACGATCACGAGCGCGCCGAGAACTACGCCCGAGGCGATGGCCGCGGGGAGGTTGCGTCCGGCCCGCCCTGCGGAGGGCGCCGATTCGCTCGGGTGGGAGGTCACGTCCTAGACCTCGAGGAGTTCGGCTTCCTTGTGCTTGAGCATCTCATCGACATGCTCGACCGTCTTGTGGGTGAGGTCCTCAAGTTGCTTCTCCGCTCGCTTGACCTCGTCCTCACCGACCTCGTGATCCTTGACCAACTTCTCCATCGAATCCTTGGCATGCCGGCGGATGTTGCGCACCGAGACGCGGGCTTCCTCGGCCTTGTGGCGCGCCACCTTGATGTACTCCTTGCGGCGCTCCTCGGTCAGCGACGGCAGCACGACACGAATGATGTTGCCATCGTTCGTGGGGTTGACGCCTAGGTCCGAATCACGGATGGCCTTCTCGATCGCGGCGAGCGAGCCCTTGTCGTAGGGCGTCACGATCATCATCCGCGCCTCCGGCGAGGCGAACGACGCGAGTTGATTCACCGGAGTGAGGGTGCCGTAGTAATCGACCATCACCTTGTTGAACATGCCGGGATTGGCACGGCCGGTGCGGATGGAGGTGAAGTCCTCACGAGCCACCTCGATGGCCTTCTCCATCTTCTCTTCGGCCTCCATGAGGATCTCGTCGACCTGCTCGCTCACGCTCGTGCCTCCTGCACTTCGTCGTCGTTCGTGGCCTTGGTAACCAGGGTCCCGATCCTCTCACCTCGCACGGCGCGGGCGATATTGCCTTCGACCATCAGGTCGAAGACCAGAATCGGCAGGTTGTTGTCACGGCACAGGCTGATCGCGGTGGCATCTGCGACCTTGAGGTCACGCGCCAGCACCTCGTCGTACGACAGTCGCTCGAAACGAACCGCATCGGGGTTGGTGCGTGGATCGGAGTCGTAGATCCCGTCTACGGCTTTGGCCATCAGCACGATCTGCGCACCGATCTCGAGGGCCCGCTGGGCCGCTGTGCTGTCCGTGGAGAAGTACGGCGCGCCGAGACCAGCTCCGAAGATCACCACGCGGCCCTTTTCCAAATGTCGCATGGCGCGGCGAGGGACGTAGGCCTCGGCCACCTGACCCATGGTGATCGCCGTCTGCACGCGCGTGTCGACTCCTTGCTTTTCCAGGAAGTCCTGCAGTGCCAGGCAGTTCATCACGGTGCCGAGCATGCCCATGTAGTCGGCTCGGGCACGATCCATGCCGCGCTGTGACAGTTGCGCGCCTCGGAAGTAGTTGCCACCGCCGATGACAACGGCGACCTCGGTGCCCGACCGTACGATGCTGGCGATCTGGCGGGCGATGGACTGTACGACGTCGGGATCCACTCCGAGTTCACCGTCACCGGCGAACGCCTCGCCGGAGAGTTTGAGTAGGACGGTGTTCCAGCCGCCCTCGGGAGCCTCCGGCCACGTCTCGATCGTGCCCTCGAGCGAGGGCTGAACCACGACGCCACGATCCGGCATGTGCGCTCCTCCCGTCAGCCCGGTGAGGTGGTGCTACCGCCCCGGGGACTACCCCGACCGTATCGGTCCGGACGTCTTGGTCGCCCGGGATCGGTCAGACCCGCAGGCTAACCCTGGCCGACCTCG
>JAYNIC010000038.1:0-7050 GCA_038108715.1 Candidatus Nanopelagicales bacterium
AGCGTGAGTTGCTCAACTGTGCCGGCGGCCAGGCCCTTGGTGACGATCCATACCGCCGTGTCGTCAACGACGATCGCTTCAGCGTCGGCCGGAGTCTCGTAGCGCACTGCGAATGTCTCCGCGGAGACCTTCTGATCGACGAGATCGCTCGGTTCCACGATCCGATGGAGGTAGACGCGCTTGCGCTCGGCGGTGTTGTCGCCGATATCCGCCACCCAGATCACCGAGCGTCCCCGCTCGTCCACGCCGACGCCCATCGCTTCGAAGTCGCGCGCCTCGATTCCCGTGATCCGCAGGGTGGCCACAACGTTGCAGGTGTTCGTGTCCAGCGCATAGATCCGCGGACCGCCGCCAGAGTCGTTGTGCACCCATAGGACTTCGTCGTGCAGGCCCGAGTACGCCATCCCACTTATCTCGTTGAGCCCCGTGTCACGGATCGTGCACACGGTCTGGGCCTCGGTGGCGTGTGCCATGGGGGCGGTGCCGACCGTGAGTGCGCCGAGTGACATGCCGACTGCCACGAGGCGGCCGAGCACGCGTTTGCGGAACACCCCACGAGGTTAGATCTCCGCGTCATCCCCAGGGAAATCGACAACCGCCCGTCCACAGCTTGGCGATTGCCACTGCCGCGCGTGGCAGCGGCGGACGGACGGTACGTGGGCGCTCAACCGATGCGCACGCACCGGCCGTTCTGCCGGATCGGAGGCACTATGAAGCACACCATCACTCGAGCCCTCGTTCGTGTTCGCCAGGATGACGCGGGCATGACCACCGCTGAGTACGCCGTGGGGACTGTCGCCGCGGCCGGCTTCGGCGGATTGCTCATCAAGCTCCTCACCAGCGATGAAGTCCGCGCCTCGCTGTTCAGTCTGATCAGCAGCGCTCTCTCGGTCTTCTTCGGCGGCTAGTGATGGGACGAGGACGATCCCGTGACGAACTGGGCAGCGTGACGGTCGAACTTGCGCTGGGGATCCCGGTCCTCGTCGTCATCACGGCAATCGCGATCTGGGCGGCATCGCTGGGTGCGACCTATGTGCGCGCCCTCGATGTCGCCCAGACGACGGCTCGACAGGTGGCGAGGGGCATGCTGGCCGATCCACCTCCGGCCGGCATGGTGGTCGATGTGCAGGCGGAGGGTGATCTGGTTCGCGCCACCGTTTCGACCAATCAGGCACCGCCCATTCCGGTGCTGTCCGGACTCGATGTCACCGTGCGCGCCGATGCCGTCGCGGCTATGGAGGGGTTGTCGCCAGCGCAGGAGGAGCCGTGAGTTCGGTTCGCCACGGGCGCGATGTCGGCTCGGGCACGGTCCTCGTTGTGGCGTCCGCCATGGTTGTGCTCATGGCCGCCACGGTCTTCGCCGGCCTAGTCGGGGCCTACGCGACGCATCAGCGCGCCGCGACGGCTGCTGATCTCGCGGCAATCGCAGGTGCCACGAATCCGCACCGCGCCTGCGATCTCGCCTCGCAGGTGGTGGCCGCGCACGGAGTCGTCCTCGACGAGTGCCAGCTCGTGGGCGATGACGTCCTGGTGACCGTTTCCGCGGACTTGCCCGAGACTCTTCGGCGCTTGGCCCCGCCGGGTCAGTCCGCGCGGATCATCGCGCGGGCGAGGGCGGGACCGGCGTGAGACCAACGGGCGCACCGGCGAGGAGTACGTCCAGAAGGCGCACCGCGCCACCCTTGTCGAGGGGGTTGTTGCCGTTGCCGCACTTCGGCGACTGCACGCAGGACGGGCAGCCGTCGGGGCAGGGACACCGCGCGATGAGATCGCGGGTCGCGGACAGCCAGGTGGTCGCTGCGGCAAAGCCGCGGTCGGCGAATCCAGCACCCCCGGCGTGCCCGTCGTAGACGACCACCGTGCAGCGATCGGTGTCGGGATGGCGAGGGGTGGATACCCCACCGATATCCCACCGATCGCACGTTGCGATCAGTGGCATGAGGCCGATGGAGGCGTGCTCGGCAGCGTGGGCCGCACCCGCGATGTCGATGTCACCGCCGGAAAGTAGTTCTGACAGCTGCGCATCGCTCACGGTCCACCACACGCCACGGGTGCACAGCGTGCGCTCCGGCATGTCGAGAGTCTCTTGGCCGATGATCTCGCCGGTGATGAGTCGACGCCGGAGGAACCCCGTGACCTGTGAGGTCACCTCAACTTCGCCGAGGCAGAGGTGCGCCGCGCCCCACGGGATCTGCTGATCAACGGTGAGGATGCGGTAATCGGCAATCTCGGTGGCGGTCGTGGTGTAACTCACGTCCTCTGCGCGGACGAAAGCCACGGACTCGTCGAGGTCAAGTTCGGTCACGACATGGGTCAGGCCCTGGTGGATGTAGACCGCGTGCGGATGGATGGTTGCCGGTGCGCGCGAGGCTTCAACGGTGCCGAGGAGCCGGCCGGTGCCCTCCTCCACGATCCGCACGGGTGCTCCCGCGTCACCGCGCAGGTCGATGCGCGCCGCCGGTGAGTCCTTCTGCGTCCAGTAGTAGCCGGTGCGTCGTTTGCGCAGCAGCCCCTCGTCGACCAGGTGGTCCAGTGCGGTGACCGAATTGGCTCCGAACCATGTCGCGGCGGTCTCGGGCGTCAGCGGCGTCTCCGCGCACGCTGCGAGAAGGTGCGGGCGCAGGATGTAGGGGTTGGCCGGGTCGAAGACGACCGCCTCAACCGGCTCGTCGAAGATCACGCCCGGGTGGTCTAGGACGTAGCGGTCCAGTGGATCCTCCCGAGCTACCAGGATGGCCGTCGCATGTCCGCCCCGCCGACCGGCGCGCCCCCACTGCTGCCACAGTGAGGCCCGCGTCCCCGGCCAACCAGCGACGACGACGGCATCCAACCCGCTGATGTCGATGCCGAGTTCGAGCGCGTTGGTGGTCGCGACGGCGCGCAAGCGTCCTTCGCGAAGACCCCGCTCAAGATCGCGGCGTTCCTCGGGGAGGTAGCCGCCTCGGTAGGCGGCGACACGCTCGGCGAGTGCGGGGTCGATCTCGGACACGGCCTCGCGGGCCATCTGCGCGACGGCTTCAGCGCCTCGGCGGGAAGAGATGAACGCCAGGGAACTGCTGTTGTCGCATGCGAGGTCGGCGAGGAGGTCAGCGGTCTCGGCGAGGGACGACCGCCGAGGCTTCGGCAGGTCGGGGTCATAGTGGGCGATGCCTACCGCCTCGGGCGGCTCCCACAGTGCCGCTGTGACGGCTCCGTGTGCGGACCAATCGGTGGTGACCGCGGTGACGGGCGCGCCGATCAGTCTCGCGACCGACTCCTGCGGTGCTGCCATCGTCGCCGATGCGGCGACGACCAGTGGATCAGCACCCACCTCGGCCGCCATGCGACGAAGGCGGCGTAGGACAAGCGCGACGTGGGAGCCGAACAGCCCGCGGTAGTGGTGTGCCTCGTCAATCAGGATGAAGCGGAGGTTGCGCAGGAAGCGTGACCAAGACGTATGTCGCGGCAGCATCGATCGATGCACCAGATCGGGATTGCTCAGCACGAAGTTGGCGTGGCTGCGTACCCAGCCGCGCTCGTCCGGCGGTGTGTCGCCGTCGTACGTCGACGCGCGTAGACCGTCGAGGGACAGCGAGTCGAGGGCGTTGGCCTGATCGTGGGCGAGCGCCTTGGTTGGCGCTAGATAGAGCACGGTCGCTTCGGGCTCGGTGAGGATGGTGGTCAGGGCCGGCAGCCACATGGCCAGCGTCTTGCCGGAGGCCGTGCCGGTGGCCACGACGACGTTTTGCCTCGCCTGTGCGGCGAGAGCGGCCTGGACCTGATGGCGCCAGGGGGCGGGGATGCCCCGACGCCCGAGCGCCTCTATGAGAGTGGGGGGAGTTGCCTCGGGCCAGGGGTCGGTCTGCCCTGGTCTTGATGGAAGAGACCGGACGTGCCGCAGGGACGCGGGAGCCCGCCCTCGCAGGGCTAGCGGCAGGTCGTCGGCGTCCATCGCTACCCATCCTCTCCGAGGGGTCCGACGACACGGCTTTCGGCTCGTGCGTAAGATTCCGCGGAGTTTCAGCCTCTTACACGGCCCCGACGCATAGCCAGGAGACCCATGCCCACCGAAACAGCAGCGATTGAGCTTGCCGGGACCAATATGGTCACGGTCGGCATCGTCGCCGTGATCGCCGTTCTTGCCCTGCTCGTCGCCTTCATCCTCGTCCGCGAGGTGCTGAGCGCGAGCGAAGGCACCCCGAAGATGCAGGAGATCGCCGCTGCGGTCCAGGAGGGCGCTGCGGCCTACCTGAGCCGTCAGTTCAAGACACTGGGCATCTTCGCCGTCATCGTGTTCTTCGTCCTCTTCGTCCTGCCGGCCGAAACGACGAGCGAGCGCATCGGCCGGTCCATCTTCTTCCTCGTCGGTGCGGTGTTCTCTGCAATCACCGGTTACATGGGCATGTGGCTCGCAGTGCGCGGCAATGTGCGCGTTGCCGCTGCCGCCAACGAGTCCGGTGAGCAGAAGGCGATGCGCATCGCTTTCCGGACCGGAGGCGTGGCGGGCATGTTCACGGTGGGCCTCGGTCTCCTCGGTGCCGCCATCGTCGTTCTCGTGTACGCCGGCGAAGCTCCCAAGGTTCTTGAGGGCTTCGGCTTCGGTGCCGCACTGCTCGCCATGTTCATGCGCGTCGGCGGCGGCATCTTCACCAAGGCGGCGGACGTCGGCGCCGACCTGGTGGGCAAGGTCGAGCAGGGCATTCCCGAGGACGATCCCCGCAACGCGGCCACCATCGCCGACAATGTGGGCGACAACGTCGGCGACTGCGCAGGCATGGCCGCCGATCTCTTCGAGTCCTACGCCGTGACGCTCGTTGCCGCACTGATCCTGGGTAAGGCTGCCTTCGGTGAGCTCGGCCTGGTGCTTCCGCTCGTCATCCCGGCCATCGGCGTCGTCACCGCGGTCATCGGCATCTTCGCGGTCTCCCCGCGCGCCTCGGATCGCTCGGGCATGAGCGCCATCAACCGTGGCTTCTTCATCTCCGCCGTTATTTCCGCGTTGCTGGTCCTCGTCGCCGTCTTCGTGTTCGTCCCGAACTCCTGGGATGAGATCACGTCGCTCGGTGGCCTCGCGGCCGAGACCCTGGGTGAGGGCGACCCGCTCAACCCGCGCATCTACGTCATCGCCGCGGTCATCATCGGCATCGTCCTTGCCGCTGTCATCCAGCAGCTCACGGCGTACTTCACCGAGACCGATCGTCGCCCGGTCGACGACGTCGCGAAGAGCTCGCTCACCGGTTCGGCCACCGTCATTCTCGCCGGCATCTCGATCGGTCTGGAGTCGGCGGTCTACTCCGCGCTCGTCATCGGCGCAGCGGTGTACGGCGCGTACCTGCTCGGTGGCGGCGTCGTCATCCTTGGACTCTTCGCCATCGCGCTCGCCGGCACCGGTCTGCTCACCACGGTTGGTGTCATCGTGTCGATGGACACCTTCGGCCCGGTTTCGGACAACGCCCAGGGAATCGCTGAGATGTCCGGCGATGTCGAGGGCGACGGGGCTGCGGTGTTGACTCGCCTCGACGCTGTCGGCAACTCCACCAAGGCCATCACCAAGGGCATCGCCATCGCGACCGCGGTACTGGCCGCGACCGCTCTGTTCGGTTCGTTCCGCGATGCCGTCGTCGGTGCGACCGCACAGGCGGGCGAGGCTGCTCAGGGCTCGATCAAGTCACTCGCCGATCTGCTGCAGTACTCGGGCATCCTCGATGTCGCCAACCCGGCGAACCTCGTGGGCCTCATCATCGGTGCCTCAGTCGTCTTCCTCTTCTCTGGTCTGGCCATCAACGCGGTCTCGCGCGCTGCTGGCGCGGTCATCTTCGAGGTGCGGCGCCAGTTCCGCGAGCGTCCCGGAATCATGGAGGGCACCGACAAGCCGGAGTACGGCAAGGTCGTCGACATCGTCACCCGCGACTCGCTCCGCGAGCTCATCACTCCGGGTCTGCTGGCGGTGCTGACCCCCATTGCCGTCGGCTTCGGCCTCGGCGTGGGCGCCCTGGGTGCCTACCTCGCCGGCACGATCGCGACCGGCGTTCTCATGGCGGTCTTCCTGTCCAACTCCGGTGGCGCCTGGGACAACGCCAAGAAGTACGTCGAGGATGGCAACTTCGGTGGCAAGGGCTCTGAGGCCCACGAGGCCACGGTCATCGGCGACACCGTCGGCGATCCCTTCAAGGACACTGCCGGCCCGGCGATCAACCCGCTGATCAAGGTTATGAACCTGGTGGCCCTGCTCATCGCCCCGGCCGTCGTGGGGCTGTCCATCGGCGAGGGCGCCAACACGGCACTGCGCTGGGGCATCGCCATCGTCGCGGCGCTCATCGTGATCGTCGCGGTGGTCATCTCCAAGCGTCGGCCGATTGCCGTAGGCGAGGAGAAGTCCAGCGCTCCGGCGGCCTAATCCCGCGGAGCGGAACGGCGTTTCGGGCCTCACCCCCTAAGGGGGGTGGGGCCTGCCCGGTCCGGCCCGCATTTGACAGGGGCACCCCCCAGCCCCGCAGACTCCCCTCGATCGGATCTCGCCGATCTTGGAGTAGATCTGCAAGGAAGAGGAGTAGGACGTGGCCAACGAGCGAGTGCTCGTCATTGTGGAGTCGCCGGCTAAGGCCAAGACGATTGCGGGGTACCTCAACCGCCAGGGTGGGCGCACCTTCGACGTCGAGGCGTCGGTGGGGCATGTGCGCGATTTGGCGAGCAAGGCCTCCGAACTCCCCGAGTCACTGCGCAAGGAGCCCTGGGCCAAGTACGCCGTCGATACCGAATCCGACTTCACGCCGTACTACGTCGTTCACGCCAACAAGAAGCACACGATCGCCGAACTCAAGCGCAAGTTGAAGGCGGCTGACGAACTCCTGCTCGCCACGGATGAGGACCGCGAGGGCGAGGCCATCGCGTGGCATCTGCTTGAGGTGCTCAAGCCCAAGGTGCCGGTGCGCCGCATGGTCTTCCACGAGATCACCGAGCACGCGATCACCGATGCCCTTGACCAGACCCGCGATCTGAATATGAAGTTGGTCGACGCTCAAGAGACGCGTCGCATCGTCGATCGCCTCTACGGCTACCCCGTTTCGGAGG
>JAYNIC010000038.1:7060-10259 GCA_038108715.1 Candidatus Nanopelagicales bacterium
TTTCGGAGGTGCTGTGGAATAAGATCGGTCGCGATGCTCGGTCAGCTGGCCGCGTGCAGTCGGTCGCGGTGCGTCTCGTCGTCGATCGGGAACGTGAGCGTATTGCCTTCATTTCATCGTCGTACTGGGATGTCGAAGCCACCTTCGATCCCGGCGCCTTCTCGGCCCGCCTGGTCGCGCTCGATGGCCAGCGTCTGGCCACCGGCAAGGACTTCGACGACCGCGGTCACCTCACGGCCAAGGACGCGGTCGTCCTGGATGAGACCGGGGCCCGCACCATCACCGAGTCGCTTACCGGCGCAGATTTCACCGTGCGATCGGTGGTCGAGAAGCCCGGCAAGCGCTCGCCCTCAGCGCCGTTCATGACCTCGACATTGCAGCAGGAGGCGTCGCGCCGCTTCCGCTGGAATGCCCAGCGCACCATGCGGGTAGCCCAGGGCCTGTATGAACGTGGCTACATCACCTACATGCGCACGGACTCCACCTCGCTGTCCGAACAGGCCGTGCACGCCGCGCGATCCCAGGCCGCGCAGTTGTACGGCCAAGATCACGTCGCCGATGCACCGCGCCGCTATGACCGCAAGGTCAAGAATGCGCAGGAGGCCCACGAGGCCATCCGTCCGGCCGGCGACGTCTTCCGTACCCCTGGCGAGGTGCAGCGCGAACTCAACGGAGATGAGTTCGCCCTCTATGACCTGATCTGGAAGCGCACCGTCGCCTCGCAGATGGCCGATGCGCGCGTCGCGACCACCACGGTCCGCATCGGTGCCGCTGCCTCGGATGGGCGCGACGTCGAGTTCAGCGCCTCCGGCACCGTGACGTTGTTTGCGGGCTTCAAGGCGGCGTACGAGGACACCCGCGAGGACGACGGCGATCGCAAGGGCGGTGACGTCGAGCGCGTGCTGCCGGTCCTTCGCGAGGGCCAGACGGTGCAGGCGTCCGCCCTTGAGCCCGACGGTCACACGACCAACCCGCCGGCCCGATTCACCGAGGCCTCGCTCACGGCGCGGCTGGAGGAACTGGGCATCGGTCGGCCGTCGACGTACGCCGCGATCATGGGCACGATCGTCGACCGCGGCTATGTGTGGAAGAAGGGCAGCGCTCTGGTCCCGTCCTTCCTGGCCTTCGCGGTGATTCGTTTGCTCGAGGAGCACTTCACCGAGCTGGTCGACTACGCGTTCACCGCCAAGATGGAGGAGGAACTCGACTCGATCGCCAGCGGCGACTCCCATCGCAGTGAGCGCCTCGAGACCTTCTGGCGCGGCGGCCACATGGACGGCGCCGACTTCCGCGGCGTGCTCGAACTCTGCTCCGACCTAGGTGCCATCGACGCTCGGATGCTGTCGACCTTCCCGATTGAGGGGACCGATGCTGTCGTACGCGTTGGTCGGTATGGCGCCTTCGTGGAGCGAGGTGAGCAGCGCGCCTCGATCCCGGACTCCCTCGCCCCGGATGAGTTGACCGCGGAAAAAGCCGAGGAGTTACTCGCGCAGCCCTCCGGTGAGCGTGAACTCGGCACGGACTCAGAAACCGGTCGCATGATCGTGGCCAAGGCGGGGCGCTTCGGACCCTACGTCACCGAGGTCTTGGAGGACGGTGCGCCGAAGTCGGCAAAGCCCCGCACGGGCTCGCTGTTCAAGACGATGTCACTCGACACCGTCACCCTCGAGGACGCACTCCGGCTCATCGCGCTGCCTCGCGTCGTGGGCACCGACCCCGCGGATGGAGTGGCGATCACCGCGCAGAATGGCCGTTACGGCCCCTACCTGCTGAAGGAAAAGGACTCGCGCACGCTGCCGAGCGAAGAGTCCATTTTCACCGTCACGTTGGAGGAGGCGCTCGCGCTGCTTGCTCAACCCAAGCAGCGCCGCGGTGCGGCGAGTGCGCCGCCGCTGAAGGAGCTCGGCGACGACCCGGTATCGGGCAAGCCGGTGGTCCTCAAGGAAGGTCGCTTCGGCCCCTATGTGACGGACGGCGAGACCAATGCTTCGCTGCGTCGCGACGACGATCCGGAGACCATCGAGCCCGCCCGCGCGTATGAACTGCTCGCTGACCGTCGCGCTCGCGGTCCGGTGAAGCGCACCGCGAAGAAGGCCGCGAAGAAGGCTCCGGCCAAGAAGGCGGCGAAGAAGGGCACGAAGAAGGCGGCGAAGAAGGCTCCGGCCAAGAAGGCTGCGGCCAAGAAGGCTGCCAAGAAGGTCGCGGAGCCGAGCGCTGCGGCCCTGGCCGCATCCGCGGCCCCCGAAGTCCCCACCCCCGCGTAGGCTCCGGGCGTGACCCGGGGCATTTTCATCGCCTTCGAAGGCGGCGAGGGGGCGGGCAAGTCGACGCAGGCGTCGGCGCTTGCTGACCATCTTGCCGCGCGTGGGCATGCCGTCACGCGGACCCGAGAGCCAGGCGGCACGCCGGCGGCCGAGGCCATCCGGTCGGTGTTGCTTGATCCGGCCAATGCCGGCCTTGACGATCGCGCGGAGGCGCTCCTGTTCGCCGCCGCTCGAGGTGAGCATGTTGCCCGGGTGATTAGGCCGGCTTTGGAGCGCGGTGACATCGTCGTCTGCGACCGGTTCATGGACTCGTCCGTCGCCTACCAGGGCATTGCCCGGGGCCTGGGTCGTGAGCGCGTCGCTGACCTGAGCCTGTGGGCGACCGGCGGGCTGCGACCCGACCTCGCCGTACTCCTAGACGTCGATCCGGCACTAGGCCTGGCGCGACTCGAGGGCCCGGACCGGCTCGAGGCCGAGCCGGTGGAGTGGCATCAACGGGTGCGCGAGGGGTTCCGGCAGATCGCCGCCGACGATCCGGACCGGTATCTGGTCCTCGACGCGTCACGGCCGGTGGAGGACCTCGCCATCGAGATCGCGGCCCGTGTCGACGAACTCTTGGGTGATCCCTGATGGGGGTGTGGGATCAACTCATCGGCCAGGACGCCGTGGTGTCGGAGTTGTCGCACGCAGCCGGTGACGAGTCGGCCATGACCCATGCCTGGCTCATTACCGGGCCACCGGGATCAGGCCGATCGACCGCCGCCATTGCCTTTGCGGCGGCGCTGCAATGCCCCGCAGGTGGCTGCGGTACATGCGCCACGTGCATGACCGTGCTGGCCGGCGCGCATCGCGATGTCGAGATCGTGCGCTCCGACCAGTTGAGCTATAGCACTGAGGACGCCCGCGAACTTGTGGCGCGATCATCCGTCGTCCCG
>JAYNIC010000038.1:10269-13443 GCA_038108715.1 Candidatus Nanopelagicales bacterium
ATCGAGGACGCCGATCGCTTCACCGAGTCGGCAGTCAACGTGATGCTCAAGGCGATTGAGGAGCCGCCGCCACACCTGGTCTGGCTGCTGTGCACCCCGAGCGTCGAGGATGTCCTCCCGACGATTCGGTCGCGGACTCGGGTCCTGCACCTGCGCACACCGGGGACGACCGAGGTAGCGCAGGCTCTGCAAGAGCGCTACGGCGTCGACCCGGCGATGGCGGCGTTCGCCGCGCGCGCGTCCCAGGGCCACGTTGGTCGCGCACGGGCTTTGGCGACCGATGAGGGCACGCGCCTGCGCCGCCAAGAGATCCTGCGCATCCCTGGCTCGTTGCGCGATCTGGGCTCGTGCTTCGTAGCCGGGGAAGCGCTCGTGGCGATGGCCACGCAGGATGCTGCGTCCATCTGCGATCCGCTGGATGCCGCCGAGGAAGACGCACTGCAGCGCACCTACGGCGTCGGTGCGGAGGGTGTGACCAAGGGCCGACTCGATCGTCTCATGGGCAAAGAATCCAAGGAGTTGCACAAGGCGCAAACGAGTCGACGCAAGCGATCTCTGCGAGATCAGGTGGACCGTGCGTTCGTGGACCTGTTGTCGTACTACCGCGACGTACTCGTGCTCCAGATCAGGGCAGATTCAGCGCTGATCAATGATGAGATGCGCCCACAGTTGACGCAGGAGGCCAACGCCAGCACGCCAACGGATACCGCGCGGCGTCTCGACGCTATCGAGCGCGGGCGTCTGGCGCTGGCGGCCAATGGGGCGCTGCCGCTGGTGGTCGAGTCGCTTTTCGTCGAGTTGAAGGATCCGCTGGTCCGCGTCCGCGGCTGACGTCTTCAGTGCAGGGGCGCGATCAGGTGAGGCCCTCGCCAGCGGCGCGCTGCAGTCCGTGGGTGTAGGCGGTCAGGGCGGCCACGGCGGGGGAGAGCACCTCCTCAGTGCTGCGGGCGATGTCGGGGGCGGCCAGCATGGTGGCCGATGCGGCGAGCAATTGCTCATACGTCGCGCACCCCGTGATCAGGCGCGAGCGCACCTCGATGGCGGCGTCGGTGGCCGCCTCGTCAGCCGGGGTACCGGGCATGTCCTGGCGAATGCGGTGCAAGATGACGAGCCTTTCGACGAGGGCGTGCAGCGGGGGTGCGGCCTCGGCGTCGGCCCGACGAAGTTCGTCAGCGGCGCCGGCGTGCAGACGACCTATAGCGGGGATGACCTGCACCACCTGAAGACGCAGCGAAACCAACTGCTGTGCGTGTTCGGCGCCAATCGCATCGGGTGGGACGGCGATGGGTGCGGCGGGAAGTTCATCGACGCGCGGTGGTGCCGGCAGGTTGCGTCGCTGGCGTCGCGCAGACAGGGCTAGGACGCCGCCGATGACAGCCGCGCTGATCCACATCCAGGACGGTCCGTAGACGCCGACCTGCGAAGTCGCAGCCTCGGCGACGACGTCGATGACACCGACCGTGCCGGCGACCCCCGCGACCGCCGTCCCGGTGGTCGCTTGCGTCTGCAGACGCTGTGCGTGACGGTCGTAGCGACGACGGGCGTAGGCCTGGAGGGCGACGGCCCGCTCCTGCTCGGCCTGCAGGGCACGGGCTTGAGCGCTGGGTCGGGCCGCGCGCGCCTGCTTCCAGGCGTCCACGGCGTCAAGACCCCTCGCGATGCCGGTCTGCAGCGCCTTGGTGAACGAATCCTGACCCACCCGACTACGGTAACCCCTCGCCTTCTTTGCGCTTGCCGTGGTTTTGCGTCCGATTCGCCCTAGGCCACGGCTCAGAAGTCGCGTTTGGGGATGGTCAGCAACCATGGGTGCCGGACACGTAGCCTGCCCCGGTGAGACTCATCGCTGCCATCACCGCCCTTGGGCTGTCGGTGGTCGCGTGCGGCCCGACGTCGCCCCCGGCAACCGCGCCCTCCTCCTCGCAGCCGGCCCCGGCCCCGGATGTGGCCAGGTTCTACAGCCAGGTTCTGGAGTGGACGGAGTGCGGAAGCGACCAGTGCAGCCGCCTGACGGTCCCGGTCGACTATGCCGACCCGAACGGTCCGACCATCGAACTCGCGGTACTTCGCCGACCGGCGAGCCGCACCCCCGGTGGTGTCGTCGTCATCAACCCGGGTGGGCCGGGCGCGAGCGGCTACGACTACGCCGACTACGCCGAGCAACTCCTCTCGCCACAACTTCTCGATGAGCGCGACATCGTCGGCTTCGATCCGCGCGGGGTGGGACGCTCGGCCCCGGTGACCTGCGGTGAAGATGCGTTGCTCGACGAGCTCCTCTCCACCGATGGCACACCGGATACTCCTGCCGAGACGGCCGCCGTCCAGCGGATCAGTGCGACCTTCGCCGAGTCATGCACCACCGCCCCGCCAACGCTGATCAACCATCTGTCCACGCAAGATGCGGCGCGTGACCTTGATGTGCTGCGCGCTGCACTCGGTCAGACGACCTTGGACTACCTCGGCGTCTCCTACGGCACGCACCTCGGGGCGACGTACGCGCGACTCTTCCCCGAGCAGGTCGGCCGGTTCGTTCTCGACGCGCCGGTCCCCGCGGGCTTGGACGGGGTGGAACTGTCGATGGCTCAGGCGGCCGGGTTCGAGGATTCGCTGCGCCGCTTTCTCGCTGATTGTCTCGAGCAGTCCGATTGCGTGTTCGCCGAGTCAGGGAACGTCGAGGGTGCTCTGGACCAGCTGCGCGGGATCCTGGAAACCATCGACCGCGATCCAGCCAGGACTGACGATCCCGGTCGACCCTTGACCGAGGCAGCCGCGACCTACGCCATCCTCATGGCGCTCTATCGACCCGCGGATCGGCCAGTGCTGCGGGACGCGCTGGGATCGCTCGCCGTCGGTGACGGTGAACCTCTGCAGCGCCTGCTCGATGCTCGGCTACGGCGTGAGCCCGATGGCACGTACGCCGACAACGCGGTTGCGGCGTTCGTCGCCATCACGTGTTCGGATCGCAGCGTCGAGGGGTCGATCGCCGATCTTGGCGTCGATGTTCAGCAGGCTCCCTACCTCGGTGAATACATCCTGTGGGGTGCCGAGCCATGCGCGGCCGGGGCATTTCGGCCGGTAGACCCACCACCGGCCCCATCCGCGTCTGCGCCGACCATCCTGATTGTCGCGACGACCCACGATCCGGCCACGCCACTTCCTTTCGCCGAGGTGTTGGCC
>JAYNIC010000039.1:0-13336 GCA_038108715.1 Candidatus Nanopelagicales bacterium
CCGTTCCTCAAAGCTGTCCGGCTTCCCCGAGTGGCTGCCCGAAGGACGACTCGTCGAACTCGCCGTCCTTGACACGGCGCGACGGATCTTCGAACTGCATGGCTTCAGTTCGCTGGAGACCCGTAGCGTCGAGCCGGTCGATGTTCTGCTGAGCAAGGGGGAGATCGACAAGGAGGTCTACTCGGTTCGGCGCATTCACGACGATGGGGCTGCGGAGGACTCCCTCGCGCTCCACTTCGACCTCACGGTTCCGTTCGCCCGCTACGTGGTGGAGAACGCGGGCCGCCTCGATTTCCCCCTTCGGCGCTACCAAATGCAGAAGGTGTGGCGAGGCGAACGCCCGCAGGAGGGGCGCTTCCGGGAATTCACCCAGGCCGATATCGACATCGTGGACGCCAACGAGTTGGCACCGCAGCATGAGGCGGAGATGGCGCTCGTCATGGCTGAGGTGTTCTCTTCGTTGCCGTTCCTGCCCCCGGTGCGTATCTGCGTGAACAATCGAAAGATCCTCGAGGGCTTCTACACCGGGCTGGGTATTGCTGACCCCGCCGCCGTCTTCCGTGCCGTCGACAAGATCGACAAGATCGGACCCGCACGTGTTCGGGAGCTTCTGCGTGACGACGCGGGCCTGACGGAAGCACAGGCTGAAGGTGTGCTTGGTCTCGCGCAGATTCGTGCAACGGATGACTCCTTCGTGCGCGAGGTTCAATCGCTCGGCGTCAGCAACGACCTTCTCGATCAGGGCTTGAGCGAACTGGCGGCGGTGATGTCGGCTACGGCGGGCAGGCAGGCCGATGTGATCATGGCTGACCTGCATATCGTCCGAGGCCTCGACTACTACACGGGGACGGTCTACGAGACGTTCCTTGAGGGATACGAGTCGTTCGGTTCCATCTGCTCGGGTGGTCGCTATGACTCGTTGGCCCGGGACGGCAAGACGACGTACCCGGGCGTGGGCATCTCCCTGGGTGTGACGCGCCTGGTATCGCTGCTGCTGGGGCGCGGGCTGGTACGAGCCACGCGAAAAGTTCCCGCCGCAGTCCTGGTGGCCGTGGTCGACGAAGACTCTCGCGACATCAGCGATGCGGTCGCAGGCTCATTGCGCGCCCGCGGGATTGCGTGCGAGGTCGCTCCCCGCGCCGCAAAGTTCGGCAAGCAGATCAACTACGCCGACCGTCGCGGGATCCCGTTCGTGTGGTTCCCGGCCGGGGTGGATGACGAGGGCGACAGCGTCAAGGATATTCGCACTGGGGATCAGGTACCGGCCGACGCCGGGACGTGGGCGCCCCCCGATACTGATCTGCGGCCGCAAATCGTGGCCGCCAGCGACGAAGGAGCACCGTGATCCGTACACACGAGGCCGGCACGCTCAGCGCGGCTGATGTTGACACCACGGTGACGTTGGCGGGGTGGGTGGCACGTCGCCGTGACCACGGGGGCGTCGCCTTCCTTGACCTGCGGGATGCCTCCGGCGTCGTACAGGTCGTCGTGCGCGAAGCAGAGATTGCCCACGGACTGCGTGATGAGTACTGCATCAAAGTCGTGGGCACCGTGGAGCGACGCCCCGACGGGAACGAGAACCCTGACCTGCCCACTGGCGAGATCGAGGTCATGGCCGATGTCCTCGATGTACTGAGCGAATCCGCGCCGCTGCCATTTCCGATTGACGATCGCATCAATGTGGGCGAAGAGGCGCGACTTCGTCACCGCTATCTCGATCTGCGGCGAGCGGGCCCGGGGGGCAACCTGCGGATGCGCTCGGATCTGAATCGCATCTGCCGTGAAGTGCTGTTCGAGCGTGGCTTCCTGGAAATTGAGACGCCCACCCTGACCGCCTCGACGCCCGAGGGCGCACGCGACTTCCTCGTGCCGGCCCGTCTTCAGCCGGGCACCTGGTACGCCCTCCCACAGTCACCGCAGTTGTTCAAGCAGCTGCTCATGGTCGCCGGGATGGAACGGTACTTCCAGATTGCGCGCTGCTACCGAGACGAGGACTTCCGCGGGGACCGCCAGCCGGAGTTCACGCAGTTGGACATCGAGATGTCCTTCGTCGAACAGGCTGACGTCATCGAGGTCGGCGAAACTGTCGTCCGCGCCCTGTGGAAAGGGATCCTCGGCGTCGACCTCGGTGACATTCCGCACATGACCTACGCCGAGGCCATGCGTCGCTTCGGCACCGACAAGCCGGACCTGCGATTCGGCCTCGAACTCGTCGATCTCACGGCGTACTTCGAGCAGACACCGTTCCGCGTCTTCCAGGCACCGTACGTTGGCGCCGTCGTCATGCCTGGGGGAGCCGACCAGCCCCGCCGACAGTTCGACGCCTGGCAGGAGTGGGCGAAGCAGCGCGGCGCCAAGGGCCTGGCCTACGTCACCTTCACCGAGGACGGCGAACTCGGCGGCCCCGTAGCTAAGAACCTCTCTGACGAGGAGCGGGCGGGCCTTCGCGAGGCGGTCGGTGCCCAGCCCGGGGACTGCGCCTTCTTCGCCGCCGGACCGATCAGCGACGCGCGCGCACTTCTTGGAGCGGCGCGCATCGAGATCGCCGAACGACTCGGGCTGATCGACGAGTCCGAGTGGTCGTTCCTGTGGGTGGTTGACGCCCCGATGTTCGAGCGCACCGAGGAGGACGACGGGTCGCAGGGGTGGACTGCGGTCCACCACCCCTTCACATCTCCGAATGCGGACTGGATCGACACCTTCGAGTCGGCACCGGATCAGGCCTTGGCCTGGGCCTACGACATGGTGTGCAACGGCAACGAGATTGGCGGCGGGTCGATCCGTATTCACCAGCGCGCGGTCCAAGAACGTGTTTTCGGACTGCTTGGGATGACCGAGGAGGAGGCGCAGTCGAAGTTCGGCTTCCTGCTCGACGCCTTCCAGTACGGCCCGCCGCCGCATGGCGGTATCGCCTTCGGCATCGATCGCGTGGCGATGTTGCTGGCGGGCGCCTCAAGCATTCGCGACGTCATCGCCTTCCCGAAGACCGGCGGTGGTCAGGACCCGCTGACAGGAGCACCCACGCCCATCACTGCGAAGCAGCGCAAGGAGGCCGGAATCGATGCCACACCCGCTGCTGCTGGCGCGACCGACTGACCCCTTCCTGCGGCTGAGAGTCGAGGACCCCGAGCGGATCGAGGCCTATGCCATCGATGGGGATCACGTGGCGTTCCTGCGTCGCGGACACCGGGTGCAGGAGACGTGGGTGAGTGCGCTCGGCGATGACTCGACGCGCATCATCGGCCTGATCGAAGAACTGTGTTCGCGGGGCATCGACGGCGTACACGTACACGACCACGTCTTTCCCGATCTCCCTGCCCACCTGCGCGGACCGGACCCCGGTCATTGGTCGCTCTGGGAATTCACCGCCGATTGTGTCACTCCTACGGCGGAGGAGTTGGCCGTGCTGAGCGCGGAAGATCCACGTATCGATGCCCTCCTCGCCCACTCGGATTCGGCTTACATCCGAACCGATGACGTCCGCGTCACGGAGTGGCTCGGTGTGCTCGATGGCGAGGATCTCGTTGCGGTGGGTGGTCGGTTGCCCGGTGCTGCGAAAACAGCGCATCTGGTGAGCATCTGCACCCACCCGCGGGTCCGTGGCCGGGGACTGGCTGGTCAGGTGACAGCGTCGCTCGTCCACCGGGCGCAGGACACCGGTGCCGAGGGGGTCTGGCTGGAGATGTACGCCGATAACAGCGCCGCGGCCGCGGTCTATCGTCGAGTCGGCTTCACCGAGGCTGGCCGCTACCGGTCGGCCCTTCTTTGACGGATGCTCGGTAGGTGGGTGTCCTCCCGCCCGAGGCGCGTAGGGTCGGTCCGTGAGCGCGACTTTGTTCGATGAGGCGGCCGGACCTGATCGGTCGGGTGCGCCACTGGCTGTCCGGATGAGACCGCGTGGCGTGGAAGACCTTGCCGGCCAGCGTCACCTCCTCGCTGATGGATCACCCCTGCGTCGCTTGCTGGAGGGCGATCCCGGTGCCGCCGTCTCGGTGATCTTGTGGGGTCCGCCCGGCACCGGCAAGACCACGCTTGCGCACCTGGTGAGTCAGTCGACCGGGCGACGTTTCGTCGAACTCTCCGCCGTGACCGCGGGGGTCAAGGACGTACGGGAAGTGATTGACGCGGCCCGATCGGCTCTTGGCATGCAGGGCAAGGGGACCGTGCTTTTCGTCGACGAGGTTCATCGCTTCAGCAAGACTCAGCAGGATGCGCTCCTCCCCGCTGTCGAGAACGGCTGGGTCACCCTCATCGCCGCGACTACGGAGAATCCGAGTTTTTCCATCGTGTCGCCGCTTCTGTCGCGCAGCATCATGCTCACGCTGCAACCCCTGACCGATGACGACCTCGGCGTATTGCTCGAGCGTGCCGTTGCCGACCCCCGCGGACTGGACGGCACGGTTGTCCTCGATGGGGAGGCCCGTGACCACCTCGTGCGAATCGCCTCGGGCGACGCGCGGCGCATGCTCACGGCGTTGGAGGCAGCCGCGGGACTCGTGACGTCTTCCCGCGGCGCTGGCGCCACGGTCACCGTCGACGACGTGACGGCAGCCGTGCAGACAGCCGCGGTCCGCTACGACAGGGACGGGGACCAGCACTACGACGTCATCAGTGCCTTTATCAAAAGTGTCCGGGGGAGCGACGTCGATGCGGCGCTGCACTACCTCGCACGAATGATCGAGGCCGGTGAGGATCCTCGCTTCATCGGGCGGCGTCTGATCATCTTGGCGAGCGAGGACATCGGCATGGCCGATCCCACGGCGCTGCAAACGGCGGTGTCCGCGGCCGAAGCCGTGGCGTTTATCGGCATGCCTGAGGGGCGGCTCGTCCTCGCGCAGGCCACGATCCACCTGGCTCTGAGCCCGAAGTCGAACGCCGTGACGATGGCGATAGATGCCGCCCAGTCCGACGTGCGATCCGGGCGCGTCGGCACGGTGCCCGCTCACCTGCGTGACGCCCACTATCCCGGTGCGCGTGCTCTTGGGCACGGGTCGGGCTATGCCTATCCGCACGACCTGCCCAGCGGGGTTGCCCGTCAGCAGTACCTCCCCGACATCCTCGCTGATCGTCAGTACTACGAACCAACAGGCCGGGGGGACGAAGCCGCCTGGGCCGAGATCGCCGAGCGCCTCGCCCAGGCGCGACGACCGGAGCGTTAGGGTTCGGGGTATGCGAAGGACCTTCTGGGTCGCCCTGGGTGCGGCCGGCGGAGTGCTTGCCTATCGCCGTGGCCAGCAGCTGTGGGTTGACGCTCGCGAGAAGGGTGTCGTCGGCAGCATGCAGGCGGCGAGTGGATCGGCCGCTGCCTGGGCCACGTCCGCGCGAGGTCTCATGGCGGCCCTCGGGGGCACCGGGAACGAGGAGCAACCGGCCGCGCCGCGTACGACCGCGACCGGCTCGGCAGCGGCCCGTGTGCTGGCCGAGGCCAAGACGGCCAAGGCGAACGGTCCGGCAGGGCCACCTTCCACCCCGTCCCTCGACCAGAACGCTGAAGGGCCCCGCTGATGGATTCGGCCGAGATCCGATCCCGGTTCCTCCGTTTTTTCGCCGACCGCGGCCATCAGGTGGTTCCCTCGGCCTCGCTGCTGCTGGACGATCCGACGTTGCTCTTCGTCAACGCCGGCATGGTCCCGTTCAAGCCCTACTTTCTCGGGGAGGCCCCACCCCCGTACCCCACGGCGACAAGCGTGCAAAAGTGCGTGCGCACCCTCGACATCGAGGAGGTGGGCAAGACAACGCGCCACGCCTCCTTCTTCCAGATGGCGGGAAACTTCTCCTTCGGTGACTACTTCAAGGAGAGGGCAATCCCCTACGCATGGGAACTTCTGACCGGGCCGATCTCTGATGGCGGGTTCGGCTTCGCCGAGGACCGACTGTGGGTGACGGTCTACGAAGACGACGACGAAGCGGCTGATATCTGGCACCGAGACGTCGGGGTGCCGAAGGACCGCATCCAACGCCGCGACGCCAAGGACAACTACTGGTCGATGGGCGTTCCCGGACCGGGCGGCCCATGCTCGGAGATCTACTACGACCGGGGTGCGGGGTACGGTCGCGAGGGCGGTCCCGTCGTAGATGAAGACCGTTACCTCGAGGTGTGGAACCTCGTCTTTATGCAGGAAGAACTCTCCGCCGTCCGCGCGAAGGATGATTTCGACGTCCTGCGGCCCCTGCCTGCCAAGAACATCGATACCGGTATGGGGCTGGAGCGTATGGCGGCGCTCCTGCAGGGCGTGGACAACATCTACGAGATCGACACCACCCTCGCCATCTTGAATCGCGCGAGCGAACTCACCGGTGTGGGCTACGGGAGCAGTGAGAAGAACGACGTGGCCCTCCGTGTCATTGCCGACCACTCGCGGACATGCGCGTTCCTGATCGGCGACGGCATCGTGCCGGGCAATGAGGGGCGCGGTTATGTCCTGCGCCGGCTGATGCGGCGGGTGATCCGCAACATGCGCATCCTGGGCTGCGAGGACCCATCGATCGCGGACCTCATGGGCACGACCATCAGGACGATGGCACCGCAGTACCCCGAACTCAACGACGAGGCCAAGCGGATCACGGGCGTTTCCGCACAGGAAGAGGCAACCTTCCTGCAGACCTTGAAGACCGGCACGCAGATCTTCGATCTCGCCGCGAGCGAGGTTCGCACCAACGGCGGTGGCATTCTCGCTGGAGCGCAGGCCTTCGTCCTGCATGACACCTACGGCTTCCCCATCGATCTCACGTTGGAAATGGCGCGCGAGGCCGGTCTTGAGGTGGATGAGGCGGGCTTTCGTCGGCTCATGTCGGAACAGCGCGAGCGGGCCAAGGCCGACGCCCGCACGCGCTTGGCGGGCGTGACTCGTGTCCCGGCGTACCGCGAGGGGCGCGTGGGTGGCGGGGCCAGCGGCGTCTCGGGCTTCCTCGATGCCAGCACCGCGGCGGTCGGGGCGGGGCTGTTGCGCGACGGGGCGACCGTGCCGGTTGCCCGCGAGGGAGAGCACGTCGAGGTCGTCCTTAATCGGACGCCCTTCTACGCAGAAGCGGGCGGTCAGTTGGGTGATCACGGGCGCATCACCACAGCGTCGGGTGCCTCGCTCGAGGTGTACGACGTGCAGACGCCTGTCCCGGGATTGTTCATCCATCGCGCCTCGGTGTCGGCCGGTGAACTCACGGTGGGTGATGAGGTGGTCGGTCACGTCGATGTGGAGCGCCGACGCGCGATCTCGCGCGCACACACCGCCACGCATCTGGTGCACCGGGCTTGTCGGGAGTTCCTCGGCGAGACAGCGACTCAGATGGGCTCGGAGAACGCCCCCGGGCGGTTGCGCTTTGACTTCCCCAGCACCGGTCCCGTGGGCGCCGCAACCCTGCGGGACGTCGAGGCTCGGGTGAACGACGTCCTCGAAGCCGATCTGGAGGTCATGGCACAACTCATGACCCTCGATGAGGCCCGCGCCTTTGGGGCTATGGCTCTCTTCGGCGAGAAGTACGGCAGCGAGGTGCGGGTCGTATCGGTAGGGGACTGGGCTCACGAACTGTGCGGCGGTACGCACGCCCAGCGGTCGGGCCAACTAGGGCTCGTGAGCTTCCTGTCGGAGGGATCCATCGGTGCCGGGGTTCGACGCGTCGAAGCACTCGTCGGAGTCGATGCCTACCGACATCTTGCGCACGAACACATCCTGGTCGATCAACTCACCTCGATGGTCAAGGCGAGGCCGGACGAACTGCCCGAACGCATCGAAGGCATGATCACCCGACTCAAGGACACTGAGCGAGAGTTGCAGCGACTGAAGAGCGCCCAGTTGACCTCGAATGTCGAAGGTGTCATCGGGGAGGGGCGAGACTTCGGGCCGTTCCGCCTGTGGGCCTACCGGGCTCCTGAAGGGCTGTCGGCCGGTGACCTGCGTGAACTTGCTATCCGAGCCCGGGCGACAACACGACCGGACATGGGGGTTGGCCTGATCGGCGCCACGGTGACCGATGGACGGGTCGCGATCGTCGGAGTCGTCAACGACCGGGCGCAAGAGTTGGGGCTCACCGCCAAGAACCTCCTCGCGGCGGCTATGCCGGCGATCGACGGCCGTGGAGGCGGCAAGGACGACGTCGCACAGGGCGGCGGAACTCGCCCCGAGGGTCTCGACGACGCCTTCGCTGCGGTTGCGGAGTATGTCGCGTCACTGGCCGAGGATGCCTGAGCTCGAGCGAGGCGTTCGGCTCGCGATCGACGTCGGATCGGTCCGGGTTGGCGTGGCGCGCAGCGATCCTGATGGGTTGCTCGCGGTTCCCGAGACGACCGTGCAACGGGACGCGCAGACGATCCGAGCGATAGGCGACCTGGTCAGGGAATACGAGGCGGTTCGCGTCTACGTCGGTCTCCCGCTCACCCTCGACGGATCGGTCGGTCTCGCGGGCGATGCCGCGCAGAAGTTCGCGGCCGAGTTGGCCGCGCAGATCGACGCGCCCGTCTACCTCGTGGACGAGCGATTGAGCACCGTGAGCGCGCAGCGGTCTCTGCACGATGCCGGGCGGACGACACGTCAATCCCGGTCGATCGTGGATCAGGCGGCCGCCGTGGTGATCTTGGAGGGCGCCCTCACTCGTGAGCGCGCCACCGGGACTCCGGCGGGCCGGGAGGTTACCGTCGTAGATCGGAGTGGGAAGGAAGGTGGGTCATGAGCCAACTCGTGCCGTTCCTCACCGAAGACCCGCTGCCGCCTTCGAAGAACAAGCGCAGCCCGATTCGCTGGTTCGTCACGGCTCTCACTCTGATCGCCCTCGTTGCTGCAGGATTCCTCATCAATGACTTCGTGCGAGGCATCGGCCAGGAGCAACAATCCACCATCGTCGCCGGTCAACCGGTTCTCATCGTCGTGAACTCCGGTGACTCCCTCGGCACGCTGGCCGTGTCGCTGGCCGAGGCAGGTGTCGTCACATCCACCGATGCCTTCCTGGCCGCCGCCGAACTCGATGAGCGCGCGACCCGCATTGGTCCAGGCGTCTATTCCCTCACCACGGGGATGGATGCCGCCGCGGTCATCGACGCGATGCTCGATCCGAGCACGCGGGCCGCTCCACTGGTGCTCCCCGAAGGCGTGCGGATGGACGAGACGGTCCGCATCACGTCGGATGGCACCGGCCTGAGCGAGGCCGAGCTAGATGCGACCCTCGCTGACCCTGTGGGACTCGATCTGCCGGAGTGGGCCGATGGGCATCCTGAGGGGCTGCTCTTCCCGGCCTCCTACGAAATCATTCCGGGCCGCACGGCCGACGAGGTCCTCGGCGCGATGGTTCGACGGTTCGAGATTGCGGCCGAGGAGGTTCTGCTGGAGAAGCGGGCCAAGAAGTTGGGCTACACGCCCGAAGAGGTTGTCATCGTGGCCAGCCTGGTCCAGGCGGAGGCATCACCCGCGGACTTTCGCAAGGTGGCACGCGTGGTCTACAACCGGCTCGCTCTAGGGATGAAGCTGCAGTTCGATTCGACCGTCAACTACGCACTCAAGACCGACGTCCTCATGCTCTCGGCCGACATGCTCAATACCGACTCGCCGTACAACACGTATCTCGTTGATGGCCTGCCGCCCACGCCCATCAACTCACCGGGGCAGGAAGCTCTCGAGGCCGCCCTCAACCCGGCGAATGGCGACTGGCTGTACTTCGTCACGGTCGATCCGGAGACGCTCACCACGAAGTTCACCGCCGACTACGACAGGTTCTTGGCCTGGAAGAAGAAGTTCCAGGAGAAGTACGCCGAATCCACCATCCCGGCTGCACCGTGAGCAGGCGCCGCGCTGCCGTGCTCGGCTCGCCGATCCGGCATAGCCTGTCGCCGGTCCTGCACCGGACCGCGTATCGCGTGCTCGGCCTTGATTGGAGCTACGACGCGGTCGAGGTCGATGAGACTTCACTAGCCGACTTCATCGACGGATGCGGCCCGGAGTGGGCCGGACTCTCTCTCACGATGCCGCTGAAGACGGCCGTCCTGCCCCTGCTGGATGAGGTATCCATGACGGCAAGCCTCACGGGCGCGGCCAATACCGTGGTCTTCGACGAGGGGCGCCGTACTGGGGAGAACACCGATGTGGCGGGCATGGTCGCCGGGCTCCGCGAGGTCGCACCTGCCCTACGCGTAGATCGGCTGACGATCATCGGGGGTGGCGCGACCGCGCGCAGCGCGGTAGCGGCAGCGGCCCGCCTTGGGGCGGTGGAGGTCGATGTCGTCCTGCGTTCGGCATCCCGGGAGGCCGAGATCCGTGACGTGGCCGAGACCCTCGGGATTGCTGTGCGACCGCGTATGTGGGATGAGGCAGCCCTGGTCCTCGACGCTCCCGCCGTGATCAGCACCGTACCCTTCGGTGCGGCCGATCCCTTCGCGATGGCCATCCCGCCGAACCCCGGGGCACTGCTCGATGTGGCCTACGGAGCCAAGGTGCCGATCCTCACGCAAGCGTGGCGCGCGGCGGGGGGCGCAACCGCCGACGGCTTGGACCTGCTGCTGTGGCAGGCGGCGGACCAGGTTCGGCTGATGACCGGGTGTGAGGCGCCCGTGGCCGCCATGCGGGAGGCCCTACGAGCCGCCGCCGACGGAAGCTGAATCGCAGGGCACCCGGAGAGCCCGATAGGGGCGGGGCTGGCGCTCTGAGAGGATGCGCAGATGCGAAAGGGGTCCCGATGCTGCGCTGGCTAACCGCGGGTGAGTCCCACGGTCAGGCGCTCGTCGCCATCGTGGAGGGTCTGCCGGCCGGAGTTCCGGTCACCACCGAGGTGGTGGCCGCTGAGTTGCGCCGGCGGCGACTCGGCGCAGGGCGAGGCGCCCGAATGAAGTTTGAGGAGGACCGGGTCACCCTGACGGGCGGCATCCGTCATGGTTCGACCCTTGGTGGCCCGGTGGCGATCGAGGTCGGCAATAGCGAGTGGCCCAAGTGGGAGATCGTCATGTCCGCCGATCCGGTTGACCCCGCGGAACTCGCCGAACTTGCAAGAAACGCACCGCTCACCCGACCCCGTCCCGGGCACGCGGACCTCGTGGGCATGCAGAAGTATGGCTTCGACGACGCGCGGCCGATCCTTGAGCGCGCCAGCGCCCGGGAGACGGCCGCCCGTGTCGCTCTGGGGGCCGTGGCCAAGGCATTCCTGCGCGCAGTGGGTGGGATCGAAGTTCTTAGCCACGTCGTTCGCATCGGTGGCGCCGCCGCGCAGTCGACCGTTACGCCGGCGCCCGAAGACCTTGCACGGATCGATGAGGATCCGGTGCGAGCCGTCGATGGCGGCGACTCCGCGCGCATGCAGGAGGAGATCGCACTCGCGCATCGGGAGGGCGACACCCTCGGGGGTGTTGTCGAGGTCGTTGTCCACGGACTGCCTCCCGGCCTCGGCAGCCATGTGCACTGGGATCGGCGTCTGGACGCCCGTCTTGCGGCCGCCCTCATGGGAATACAGGCAATCAAGGGCGTCGAGGTGGGCGACGGCTTCGAGCTCGCAGCGCGGCGCGGATCGGCCGCCCAGGACGAGATCGTGTCGGACGACGGTCGACTGGTCCGCACGAGTGGTCGCTCGGGCGGCACCGAGGGTGGCATGACGACCGGCGAAATCTTGCGCGTCCGTGCGGCGATGAAACCGATCTCGACCATCCCGCGTGCACTCCAGACCGTCGATGTGTCGACCGGTGAAGCCGCCAAGGCCATCAATCAGCGCAGCGACGTATGTGCGGTGCCTGCGGCGGGAGTGGTGGCCGAGGCCATGGTCGCGCTCGTGGTCGCCGACGCCATGATCGAGAAGTTCGGTGGTGACTCGGTGACCGAGACGCGACGAAATCTCACGGCGTACCTGGATAATTTGGCGATCCGATGACTCGATTGGTCATCGTGGGTGCGCCGGGCGCGGGCAAGAGTTCGGTGGGCCAGCGGGTCGCGAAGAGCATGGGCGTCGAGTTCATCGACACCGATCGACAGATCGAGGAGCAAGCCGGGAAGCCGGTGGGCGACATCTTCGTGTCAGATGTTGAGGCCGCGTTCCGTGCCATGGAGGCGCAGGCCGTGATCGAGGCAATCAAGACAGACGGCGCCGTGGTGTCCCTCGTCGGTGGCGCGGTGCTCGACCCATCGACTCGTGCCGCGCTGGCAGACCAGCCTGTCGTCTGGCTCCGGGTAAGCCTCGCGGACGCCACGAAACGCGTGGGGCTCGGGACAGCGCGACCCCTTCTGCTCGGCAACGTGCGGGGCACCCTGCTGCGACTCCTCGATGAACGCACGCCGCTGTACGAAGAAGTCGCCACATGGACCGTCGACACAGATGGTAAGTCGCTCGACGAGGTGGCCGCCGATGTGATGGCGATTGTCGCGGGTGTCTCATGAGCGAATCCACGACGACGATCTCGGTCACCGCCGAGCGACCGTACGACGTGCTCGTCGGACGTGGATTGCTCGGCGAATTGCCAGCCCTGCTCGGCGACCAGGTGCAGCGGGTTGCGGTCATTGCGCCAGCATCGCTCTCCGCAACGGCGGATTCGATTCGCGCCGACCTCGTTGAGCGTGGGCTTACCGCCGTTGCCCTTGAAGTGCCCGACGCGGAGGATGCCAAGACGGCCGAGGTGGCTGCCCTCTGCTGGAACACCCTCGGGCAGGAGGGATTCACGCGCACGGATGCCGTTGTCGGCGTTGGGGGCGGTGCGACGACAGACTTGGCAGGTTTCGTCGCCGCCACGTGGCTGCGGGGTGTCCGCTTCGTGTCGGTGCCCACCACCGTTCTCGGCATGGTGGATGCGGCGGTCGGCGGTAAGACGGGTATCAACACAGCCGCGGGCAAGAATCTCGTCGGTTCCTTCTACGAGCCCGCCGGTGTGCTGTGTGATCTCACGGCCCTGCGGTCTTTGCCCGGCCGTGATCTGGTCGCAGGCCTAGCCGAGGTGGTGAAGTGCGGGCTTATTCGGGATACCGACATCCTGCGCGTCATCGAGTCCGACCCCGCGTCCTGCGTCGATCCGGACAGTGCCCACCTTCGCGAGATCATCGAACGCGGCATTCGCGTCAAGGCCGACGTCGTAGCCGGTGACCTACGGGAGACCGTCGGTCGAGCGACACTTGGCCGTGAGGTGCTCAACTATGGACACACCTTCGGACACGCCATCGAACGCGTAGAAAACTATCGATGGCGCCACGGCGCGGCCATCAGCGTTGGCATGGTGTACGTCGCGGAGTTGGCCCGCCTGGCGGGGCGCCTCGATGACGCGGGAGTCGATCGACATCGCGAAATCCTGGAACTCCTGGGCCTGCCGACGACCTACGCGGGCGATCGCTGGCCTGCCCTTCTCGATGCCATGCGCATGGACAAGAAGACGCGCGGGGACATGCTG
>JAYNIC010000040.1:0-13099 GCA_038108715.1 Candidatus Nanopelagicales bacterium
CCCGCTTGATCTGGCGATCCCCGGTCTGACGTCGGCAGCGCTGAGCGGCCACAAGATCGGCGCGCCGGTCGGTGTGGGTGCGCTGATCCTGGACCGAGACGCCGAACCCGTGCCGCTGCAGCACGGTGGTGGTCAGGAGCGTGAGGTGCGCTCCGGGACCGTCGATGCCGCGTCGATCGCGGCATTTGCCGTGGCCGTCCGCGAGGCCGTGGAACACCAGGGGGAGGCGGCCGAGCACATGAGGCTGCTCCGAGATCGCCTGATCGACGGGATCGTGGACCTCGCCCCGGATGCGGTGGTGAACGGCGACCGCGTTGACCGTCTCCCCGGCAATGTGCACGTGACCTTTCCCGGCTGTGAGGGCGACGCCCTGCTCATGCTGCTCGACGCGGCGGGGGTCGAGTGCTCCACCGGATCGGCCTGCACCTCGGGGATCCCTGAGCCATCCCACGTACTTCTGGCGATGGGGGTCGACGCGCGCACGGCGCGAGGATCACTGCGCTTCAGTTTGTCGCGCACCAGCACGGATGCCGATATTGATCGCGTCCTTGATGTGCTGCCCGCGGCCCTCGGACGGGCCGCCCGCGCATCGAGTCCGCGCCTGCGATCGAGCGTGTGACCGTGCGTGTCATCGCCGCACTCTCCGGAGGTGTGGACTCGGCCGTCGCCGCCGCTCGGGCCCTTGATGTCGGACACGACGTTATCGGTGTGCATCTCGCGCTCGCGCAGGTGCCCGGGGCCGGCGCTGGGTCACGCGGATGTTGTTCACCGGCCGATGCCCGCGATGCGCGGCGCGTCGCAGACGTCCTCGACATCCCGTACTACGTGTGGGATGTCAGTGAGGAGTTCGCCGCCGAAGTGATCGACGACTTCGTCGCCGAATACGACCAGGGTCATACCCCCCACCCGTGTTTGCGGTGCAACGAATCCATCAAATTCTCGGTCGTCCTTGATCGAGCACGTGCGCTCGGTTTCGACGCGGTGTGTACTGGTCATTACGCGCGCCTCGTCGACGGACCGCAGGGACGCGAACTGCATCGGGCGGTCGACGTACTCAAGGATCAATCCCCGGTCCTCTCCGTGCTGGATGCCGATCAACTCGCGGGGGCTCTCTTCCCACTCGGTGAGTCGACCAAGGATGAGGTGCGGGCTGAGGCGGCCCTGCGCGGCCTGCGCGTTGCCGACAAGCCGGACAGCCACGACATCTGTTTCATCCCGGACGGCAACACCCGCGGGTTCCTGCAGCAGCGCCTCGGGGAGCGCTCTGGTGACCTTGTCGATGCGGTGACCGGTGAGGTGGTCGGACACCACGAGGGCACTTACGGGTTCACGATTGGCCAGCGGCGCGGCCTGGACCTGCGCGTGCCCACGCCCGCGGGCGATCGTCGCTACGTCGTCGATATCGACTCGGCGTCCCAGCGCGTCTATATCGGAGCGCACGAGC
Source organism: Candidatus Nanopelagicales bacterium (assembly GCA_038108715.1). Lineage (GTDB taxonomy): Bacteria > Actinomycetota > Actinomycetes > S36-B12 > S36-B12 > Mxb001. Next base: position 1,445 of record JAYNIC010000040.1, read on the forward strand.
TGCTGGCCGTACGTCGCATCGATGCCGAGCGTCCGCGCTGGTGCGGTCCGGCCCCGGCTCGCGAATTAAACGGTCAGATCCAATTTCGCGCCCACGCGGCGCCGGTCGATGCTCGCGTTGCCGTTGACGGCGACCAGGTGTCGGCCCATCTCGCCGAACCTGTGCATGGGGTGGCCCTCGGTCAGGCCCTGGTCATGTACGTCGGAACCCGGGTCGTCGGCTCCGCCACGATCAGCGGCAGGGCGGGGTGATCACGCCCGCCGCGGCCACCGGTATCGGCAGCCTGCCGGGAACCGACTCCCACGAGTGGGCGCGCACCATCGCCGGCGAACTTCCCGAGTTTCCCCACGTTCCCGAACTGCCAGCGCGCGGACCGGGTGCCGACATGGTGGGTCGCACCATGTCGCTCCTTGCCGAGGTGGCACCGGATCTCGCCGTGGAGACGACGCCGGCCGGTTGGCGGTTCGCTGACGCGCCCGGTCGTGTGATGACCCGCGCGCGATCATGGCTTGCCGAAGATCTCGACGGCATCGAGCAGGCACTCGCCGGTCGCGCGACTCCGCTCAAGGAGCAACTCGTCGGTCCCTGGACCCTCGCGGCGGCGATCGAGATGCGCAACGGCGAACGCGCGGTGCGCGATGTGGGCGCTTGCCGCGACATCGCCGAGGCGCTCGCTGAGGCGGTCATGCGTCACGCGGGCGACATCGCGCGTCGACTGCCATCGGCGCAGATCGTCATCCAACTCGATGAGCCCTCCCTGCCATCCGTGCTCGCCGGGGGCGTGACCACGGCGAGCGGCCTGGCCACCTACCGGTCCGTCGATGTGGGCCGTGCGGAATCGCACCTGGCCTGGGTGCTGTCAGCGGCTACCGGTGCCGGTGCTCTCGCCGGCGTGCACTGCTGTCACCCGCGGGCACCCATCGATCTCTTGCGCAAGGCCGGTGCCCGGCTGCTGTCCATCGACCCGGCGGTCCTGGAGGGCGCTGCGGAGGAACCGCTCGGTGCCGCCCTCGAGGACGGCGTACTCCTCCTCCTCGGCTACGCGCCCGCCCTGCCTCGCGAGGTCTCGGGTCCGCAGATGGTGGCCGAGAGTGTCGCCGCGCGAGCACTCGAGCAGTACTCGCGCTGGGGGATCCCCGTCGACATCGCGAACGCGCACGTGGCCCTGACGCCCGCGTGCGGCCTTGCCGGTGCCGATCCAGCCTGGGTGCGCACCGTGTATGCCGCGCTCGGCATCGCCGGGCGCTTGGTGCGCGATGATGCACCCGTGGAGAGTGAGGAGTCGTGAGCGTTCCTGATGAAGCGCGGTCGCGGTGGCTGCACCTCGTCGACACCATCAACGATGCGCGCGAGCGCTACTACCAGCGTGATGCGCCAAGCATCTCCGACGAGGAATACGACGCTGTCTACCGCGAACTCGTCGAGCTCGAGAACGAGCATCCGGAACTAGCCTCCGGGGAGTCGCCGACGCAGACGGTCGGGGGCTCGCGAGCGGAGATGTTCGAGCCCGTCGAGCATCTGGTGCGCATGTACAGCCTGGACAACGCCTTCAGCATCGATGAGGTCCAGGCCTGGGCTGATCGAGTCGACCGAGGTGCCGGTGAGCAACCGGCGCTGCTGTGCGAGTTGAAGGTCGACGGCCTCGCGGTCGACCTGGTCTACGTCGAGGGTCGGTTGAAGAGCGTGGCCACCCGGGGCGACGGCACCGTTGGTGAAGATGTCACGTACAACGCGACCTTCATTCCCGGCATCCCGAAGTCGCTGCGCGGGACGCCGGCGCTGTTGGAGGTGCGCGGAGAGATCTACTTCCCGCTCGAGGAATTCGAGCGCGTCAACGCCGAGCAGTTGTCGTTGGGCCGTTCGCCGTTCGCGAATCCCCGCAACGCCGCGGCGGGCAGTCTGCGCCAGCGAATCGACCGACGCCAGGAGGATCTGGCCGAGGTTCAAGCACGTTCGAAGGGCACCGACCGGGAGAGTGCCCGCATCGATCGTTTGCGAACCGACCTGAAGGTGGCGGAGTCGCGGCTGAGTTCCCTACGCCTCGTCGTTCACGGCATCGGTGCGCACGAAGGAGCCGATGTCGCCTTCTCCACGCTGAGTGGGGCGTACGACGTTCTCGCCGACCTCGGTCTGCCGACGAGTGACCGTCGGCGCCTTGTGCCCGACCTCACCGGCGTCGAGGAGTACATCGGCTACTACGGCGAGCACCGGCATGACGTGGAACACGAGATCGACGGCGTGGTCATCAAGGTCGACGATCTTGCCATTCAAGAGCGGCTGGGGGCGACGTCGCGGGCGCCACGGTGGGCTATCGCCTACAAGTACCCCCCCGAGGTCGTGCGCACTCGATTGCGGGACATCCAGGTCAATGTTGGACGAACGGGACGCGTGACGCCCTTCGCCGTGATGGAGCCAGCCAAGGTGGCCGGTTCGACTGTCTCCATGGCGACGTTGCACAACGCGGAAGAGGTCAAACGTAAGGGAGTCCTCATCGGCGACATGGTCTTCCTGCGCAAGGCCGGAGACGTGATTCCGGAGGTACTCGGTCCGGTCATCGAGGTGCGGGACGGCAGCGAGCGCGCGTTCGTCATGCCGACCACGTGCCCGGAGTGCGGCACAGAGCTCGCGCCGGAAAAGGAAGGCGACGTCGACATCCGCTGTCCTAATACGCGCGCCTGCCCCGCGCAGTTGCGAGAGCGGCTTTTCCACGTGGCCTCCCGCGGCGCCATGGACATCGAGGGCCTGGGTTGGAAGGCCGCGGTCGCGCTTCTCGAGTGCGGCCTCGTGCATGACGAGGGCGATCTCTTCGCGCTGACCGCCGCGGATCTCTTGCGATGCCCTTTCTTCACCCGGGAGGCCGGCAAGGGCGAGAGTGGTCCTCAACTAACGGAAAACGCCCGCGGCATGCTCGCGCAGATCGAGGCGGCGAAAGACCGCCCGCTGTGGCGCGCCCTCGTGGCTTTGTCGATACGCCACGTGGGCCCGACCGCAGCTCAGGCGTTGGCGCGTGAGTTTGCCAGCCTCGACGCGATCGCCAAAGCAACACCGGAGCAGTTGGAGTCGGTCGAGGGCGTGGGCGGCGTTATCGCGGAGGCCCTACACGAGTGGTTTGCCGAGCCGTGGCACCGCGAGGTGGTCGACAAGTGGCGCGCGGCAGGGGTCCGGCTCGCCGAGGAGAGGTCGGCGGCAGCCGGCCCCGGAACCTTGGACGGAGTGACGGTCGTCATCACCGGAAGCCTCGAGGGATTCACCCGCGATGAGGCCACCGCGGCCGTGGTGGAGCGGGGCGGCAAGGTGACCGGGTCGGTGTCGAAGAAGACGGACTTCCTCGTGGCGGCCGGGGAGTCCGGGTCGAGCAAGTACGAGAAGGCGATGTCGCTCGGTATTCCGATCCTCGGTGTCGAGGGCTTCCGCGTCCTCCTCGACGACGGGCCCGAATCCGCCCGCACCCTCGCCACCGGCTGAGCGGGGCGCAACACGGCTTCCTAGACTGGCCGCCATGTCCGCGATCACCCGCGGGGAGGTCGCCCACCTCGCCCGTCTTGCCCGCCTCGCCCTCGAGGAATCCGAACTCGACCACTACGCCGAACAACTCGATGTGATTCTCACGTCGGTGGCGCGGGTTTCCGAGGTCGCGGCCGACGACATTCCCCCGACATCCCATCCGCTACCCCTCCAGAACGTCTTCCGCGAGGACGTCGCCGAGCCCGGGCTGAGCCGTGAGGCTGCCCTGGCCGCTGCCCCTGCCGTGGAAGACGACCGCTTCCGCGTGCCGCGCATCTTGGACGGGGAGGAAGAGTGAGTAGCGCCATGGGGTCTGACCTCATCCACCAGAGCGCTGCCACCCTCGCCCAGGCGATCGCCGAGGGCGAAGTGAGTTCGCGTGAGGTGACTCAGGCGCACCTGGACCGGATCGGTGAAGTCGACGAGCGCGTGCATGCCTTCTTGCACGTCGACACGGACGGAGCTCTTGCCGCCGCCGCCGCCGTCGATGCCCGCCGCGCTGCCGGCCACGAACTGGGCCCGCTCGCCGGCGTCCCGCTTGCCCTGAAGGACGTCCTGGCGATGAAGGGCATCCCCACGACCTGCGGATCGCGCATCCTCGAGGGCTGGCGACCGCCGTACGACGCAACGGTCGTCGAGCGGCTGCGTGCCGCCGACGTCGTGATCCTCGGCAAGACCAACATGGACGAGTTCGCCATGGGCTCCTCCACCGAGCACTCGGCGTACGGTCCGACTCACAATCCGTGGGACCTAGACCGCATTCCTGGAGGATCCGGAGGCGGTTCAGCAGCCGCTGTCGCGGCCTTTGAGGCGCCGCTCGCCATCGGCACGGACACCGGTGGCTCCATCCGCCAGCCGGCGGCTGTCACCGGCACGGTGGGGGTGAAGCCGACCTACGGCGGAGTATCGCGTTTCGGACTGGTCGCATTGGCCTCGAGCCTGGATCAGGCCGGGCCGTGCACGCGGACGGTGATGGACGCTGCCTTGCTCCACGCGGCCATCGGCGGGCACGACCCGCGTGATTCCACGTCGATTCCAGATCCCATGCCGGACGTTGTCGGCGCGGCGATGCAGGCGGACGTGCGCGGTATGCGCATTGGTCTGGTGCGCGAACTGTCCGGTGAGGGCTACCAGGACGGGGTCGAGCAGCGTTTTCGCGAGGCCGTGGAGATCCTGGAGCATCTCGGTGCCGAGGTGATCGAGGTGTCCTGCCCGATCTTCGACTATGCCCTCGGCGCGTACTACCTCATCCTGCCGAGCGAGTGCTCCTCCAATCTCGCCCGCTTCGATGGCATGCGCTACGGACTCCGAGTCGGCGATGACGGTGATCGTTCGGTCGAGGAGGTGATGTCGCTGACTCGCGAGGCAGGCTTCGGTGCCGAGGTCAAGCGTCGGATCATGCTTGGCACGTACGCTCTGTCGAGCGGCTACTACGACGCGTATTACGGTCAGGCGCAAAAGGTCCGCACACTGATCCAGCGGGATTTCGCCCAGGCCTTCGAGCAGTGCGACGTGCTTGTCTCGCCGACCGCACCGACGACGGCGTTCAAACTGGGGGAGAAGGTCGACGATCCGCTCGCCATGTACCTCAACGACGTGGCGACGATCCCGGTCAATCTCGCGGGCAATTGCGCCATGTCGCTCCCGGTCGGACTCGCCCCCGAGGATTCCCTCCCGGTGGGTCTGCAGATCATGGCGCCCGCCATGGCCGACGACCGCCTTTATCGCGTGGGCTCGGCCCTGGAGGGAGCCTTGCAGGACCGCTGGGGGCACCTGCTCATCGAGGAGGCACCGGCGCTATGACCGAACCCATGCCCTATGCCCAGGCCGTGACGGAGTTCGAGCCCGTCATCGGCCTGGAGGTCCACGTCGAACTTGGTACTGAGTCGAAGATGTTCTGCTCGTGCCCGACGACCTTCGGTGCCGAGCCCAATACCCAGGTATGCCCCGTATGCCTAGGCCTGCCAGGTTCCATGCCCGTGATGAACGGCGCCGCGATCGAGTCCATCATCCGCATGGGTCTGGCATTAAACTGCTCGGTCGTTGAGTGGTGCCGCATGGCACGCAAGAACTACTTCTACCCGGACATGCCGAAGGACTACCAGGTCAGCCAGTACGACGAGCCGATCTGCGTCGACGGCTATCTGGACGTCACGGTCACCACCGATGACGGGCCGCGAGTCTTCCGCGTCGGTATCGAGCGGGTTCACATGGAGGAAGACACCGGCAAGCTCACGCATGCCGGTGGCGCAACGGGTCGCATTCACGGCGCCGACTATTCGCTCGTCGACTACAACCGCGCGGGTATCCCGCTGGTGGAGATTGTCACCAAGCCGGTGACCGGCACCGGCGCACTCGCGCCCGAAGTTGCTCGTGCCTATGTCACCGAACTTCGCGACATCATGCGGGGCCTGGGTGTGTCGGACGTCAAGATGGAGGAAGGCTCGCTGCGGTGCGATGCCAACGTCTCCCTCAATCGTCCAGGCGATGAGTGGGGCACGCGCTCGGAGACCAAGAACGTCAACTCCCTGCGCTCGGTCGAGCGCGCGGTGCGGTCGGAGATCGAGCGCCAGGCGGCTGTGCTGGCCGGGGGAGGCCGCGTCACCCAGGAGACGCGGCACTTCCATGAGGACACCGGGCAGACGACCCCGGGTCGTTCCAAAGAGCAGGCGGAGGACTACCGGTACTTCCCCGAACCCGACCTGGTGCCGATTGCGCCCGACCCCGCGTGGGTCGAGGAGTTGCGCGCAAGCCTGCCTGAGCAGCCGTCGGTCCATCGCGCGCGACTGGCCGAACAGTGGGGTATTGGCGACTTCGAGATGGCGTCCCTCGTCAACGCCGGCGTCCTCGGACTCGTGGAGCAGACGGTTGCTGCAGGCGTGTCACCCGATGCCGCCCGCAAGTGGTGGGCCGGTGAACTCACCCGCGTGGCCAACGAACGTGAGGTTGAACCCGGTGAGCTCGGCGTCAGCCCGGCCGATATCGGTCGCATCGAAGAACTCATCGCGTCCGGGTCGCTTAACGACAAGCTCGCGCGCCAGGTCTTCGAGGGGATCATGGCCGGTGAAGGCTCGGCCGATGAGGTCGTGGCCACGCGCGGCCTGGCAGTCGTCTCAGACGACGGCGCCCTTCTGGCTGCGATCGATGAGGCTCTGGCTGGACAGCCCGAAGTTGCCGAGAAGATCAAGGCAGGCAAGGTCCAGGCGGCCGGGGCCATCGTCGGCGCCGTGATGAAGGCAACCCGAGGTCAAGCGGACGCGGGCAAGGTGCGCGAGTTGCTCCTTGAGCGACTTGGGGTTGCGGAGTAGGTCACCATGTTCCGCAGCGTTGCCCTTGCCGTCCTCGGCGTCATCACGCTCGCGGCCTGCGGTGGGGGGTCAAGCGCGCCGGAGGCGGCGTACGTCGATCCAGTGAGGGATGCCCCTGCTGTATCGGTGGCGTCTACCTGGGTCGAAGGTGTGCAGTCTCCTTGGTCGATCCTGCCGATTGGTGATGCGGCCCTGGTGAGCGAACGCGACTCTGGTCGGATCGTGCGTATCGAACCCGACGGGTCCGTCACAGCGGTGGCGACGATCGACGGAGTCGTGCACGAGGGGGAGAGCGGCCTGCTCGGGCTCGCCATGTCGCCACAGGGTGACGCGGTCTACGCGTACTACACCACGGTGACCGACAACCGGGTTGTGCGCATGGCCTGGGACGGCACGAACCTCGGCTCCCCCCGCGACGGTGCCACCGGCATCACCAAGAACACCTTCCACGACGGCGGCGGTCCGGTGTTCGGACCCGACGGCATGCTCTACGTCGCCACCGGGGACGCGGGCGCGCCCGAACTGTCGCAGGAGTTAGGCAGCCTCAACGGCAAAATCTTGCGCGTGCGACCCGACGGTGGCGCACCGGACGACAATCCCATCCCTGATTCGCCGGTCTACAGCCTGGGGCACCGCAATGTCCAGGGGCTTGCCTTCGACTCCCAAGGTCAACTCTGGGCGACGGAGTTCGGCACGTCGGAGGCCGATGAACTGAACCAGATCGTGGCGGGCGGCAACTATGGCTGGCCGATGTACGAGGGGGTCGCTGGCGCAGAGGGCTTCATCGATCCGGTGGCGCAGTGGTCGCCCACGTCCCTCGCTTCACCGAGTGGATTGGCGATTCTCGGGGAGACGGCCTACGTCGCGTCGCTGCGCGGTGAGGTGCTGTGGCAGGTGCCACTCGTCGGCGATGCCGCCGCCGAGCCACTAGCCCTCGATCTCGGGGATCTCGGCCGATTGCGCGCGATCGCGGTGGACGGCTCGGGGCGCATACTCCTGGCAACATCCAACACCGACGGTCGGGGTGACGTACGCGATGGCGATGACCGCATCCTGATCTTGGAGGTGGCGTGACGGATCTGATCCTCGTCGAGGACTACATCGCTTCGGCACTGACTGGTGATGATGTTGGTTCCTACGTCGATGTCCCTGCCGGTGACGTCAGCGGCGTGCGGTTCTATGTGCCGCCGTACATGGGCACACCCGCAGGTTTTGAGGTCATGACACAAATGCCCGCACTCGAGGTCTGTCAACTGCCGACCGCGGGCTTCGAGCACGCCTTCGCCTACATCCCCGACGGCGTCACCGTGTGCAACGCGGCGGGTGTTCATGACGCGAGCACGGCGGAGTTGGCGATCGGGCTGATACTGACGAGCCTGCGTGAACTGGACACCTTCGCGCGGGCTATGCCCGAGGGGAAGTGGCTTGCTGGAAATGGCATCTCCCTGGCCGATCGACGCGTGCTCGTGGTCGGTGCCGGGGGTATCGGTACGGCGCTGCGTCGCCGGCTGGAGCCCTTCGAATGCGAGGTGACTGTCGTGGGTCGCACCGCACGTGACGGCGTACATGGCATCGCCGAGATCGAGGAGCTCCTGCCACACGCCGACATCGTGGTCCTCGCCGTGCCCCTCAACGACTCCACGCGGGGCATCGTGGACCATGCCTTCCTCGCTCGGATGCGCGACGGTGCCCTGCTGGTCAATGTCGCGCGCGGTGGTGTGGTCGCCACGGACGAACTCGTGGCCGAGGTCACTTCCGGTCGACTCCGGGCGGCACTGGACGTAACTGAGCCCGAGCCACTACCGGCCGACCATCCCCTCTGGCGACTGCCGGGCGCGTACATCGCGCCCCATGTCGGTGGTGACTCGACCGCGTTCATCCCGCGCATCCAGCGGTTGGTGGGTGACCAGGTCGGTCGGTGGCGGAGGGGCGAGGTGCTGCGCAACGTCGTGGCCTAGGCTTCGACGCATGGCCGATATCAAGCCCCGTAGTCGCGACGTCACCGATGGTCTCGAGCGGGCCGCCGCCCGCGGCATGCTCCGCGCGGTAGGCATGGGGGACGAGGACTTCGCCAAGCCGCAGATTGGCATTGCCTCGTCATGGAACGAGATCACTCCCTGCAACCTCTCGCTGGAGCGCCTGGCGCGATCGGCCAAGGAGGGCGTCCACGCCGCCGGCGGCTATCCCCTGCAGTTCGGGACGATCTCCGTTTCTGACGGCATCTCGATGGGGCACGAGGGCATGCACTTCTCCCTCGTCAGTCGCGAGATCATCGCCGACTCGGTCGAGGCTGTGATGGAGGCCGAGCGCCTCGATGGCATGGTCACCTTCGCCGGCTGCGACAAGAGCCTGCCCGGCATGCTCATGGCGGCGGCTCGCATCGACCTCGCGAGTGTCTTTGTGTACGCCGGGTCGATCCTGCCCGGCCACGCCAAGCTATCCGACGGAACCGAGAAGGACGTCACCATCATCGACGCCTTCGAGGCCGTCGGTGCGTGCTCGCGCGGTCTGATGTCGCGTGAGGACGTCGACACCATCGAACGCGCGATTTGCCCTGGCGAAGGCGCCTGCGGCGGCATGTACACCGCCAACACTATGGCGAGTGCCGCCGAAGCGATGGGCATGTCACTGCCGGGTTCTGCTGCGCCGCCCGCGGTTGACCGCCGTCGTGACGGCATAGCCCGCCGTTCGGGTGAGGCCGTCGTCGAACTCATCGCACGCGGCATCACGACACGGGACATCATCACGCGCCAGTCCCTCGAGAATGCGATCGCTGTCGTCATGGCCTTCGGAGGTTCCACGAACGCCGTTCTCCACCTGCTCGCCATTGCGCATGAGGCGGGAGTCGAATTGGACATGGAGGACTTCCATCGCATCGGCTCCAAGGTGCCGTTGCTCGCTGACGTGAAGCCCTTCGGTCGCTACGTCATGAGCGACGTCGATCGCGTGGGCGGCGTCCCCGTCATCATGCGTGCGCTTTTGGACGCCGGCCTCATCAATGGCGACTGTCTCACCGTGACGGGCAAGACGGTTGCGGAGAATCTTGCCGATATCGATCCCCCGGACCCGGACGGCGACATCCTGCACGCATCGCAGGCGGCGCTTGCGCCCACGGGCGGCATCACCATCCTGTCGGGCTCGCTGGCACCCGAGGGCGCCGTTGTGAAGAACGCCGGCGTCCCGGTGGATTCCTTCGAGGGCACCGCACGAGTCTTCGAGCGAGAGCAGGCGGCGATGGCCGCGCTGGAGGACGGCACCATTCAGTCCGGCGACGTGATCATCATCCGCTACGAGGGACCCAAGGGCGGCCCAGGCATGCGGGAAATGCTCATGATCACCGGTGCGATCAAGGGCGCTGGCCTTGGCAAGGACGTCCTGCTCATCACCGATGGTCGCTTCTCCGGTGGCACTACGGGTCTGTGTGTTGGACACGTCGCGCCGGAGGCCGTCGACGGCGGTCCGATCGGTCTTGTCCGCGATGGTGACCGCATTCGCATCGATATCCCGGCACGGACCCTGGATCTGCTGATCGACGATGCCGAGATGACCCGTCGCCGCGAAGAGTTCGTTCCCCTTCCGCCACGCTACACGCGCGGAGTGCTCGCCAAGTACGCCAAGTTGGTTGGTTCCGCCAGTCGCGGGGCTGTCTGCGACTAGGAGAGGACCTCAGTGAAGCTCATCCGCGTCGGCGCCCCGGGCGCCGAGACTCCTGCTGTGCTCGGATCCGCGGGGGAGCGGTTCGACGTATCGTCCGTCACGGCTGACTTTGACGCATCCTTCTTTGCACGCGGGGGCATTGCCGACCTGCAGGCTCGCTGGGATTCAGGTGGGCTTCACGAGCTGCCGACCCTCGATCCCGAAGCGCGCCTTGGTGCCCCTATCGCGCGCCCCGGACACCTGCTGTGCGCCGGATTGAACTACGCCGACCACGCCGCCGAGTCCAACATGGCCATCCCGGATGAGCCACTGCTGTTCACCAAGGCTCCTAATACGGTCGTAGGCCCCTACGACGACGTTCCTATCCCCCGGGGCGCCACGAAGGTGGACTACGAAGTCGAACTCGGCATCGTCATCGGGAGTACCTGTCGCTACCTGAACTCACCCGACGATGTGTGGTCGCACATTGCCGGATTCGTACTCTCCAACGACCTGTCCGAGCGGGCCTTTCAGCTTGAACGTGGCGGTCAATGGCTCAAGGGCAAGTCCTGTGAGGCCTTCAACCCACTCGGGCCATGGCTGGTGACCCGAGACGAGGTTGATCTTGCTGGCGGACTCGATCTGTGGCTCGACGTCAATGGCGAGCGACGCCAGAGGGGCAGCACCAACTCGCTGATCTTCCCGGTCGACGTACTCATCCACTACATCTCGCAGTTCCTCGTCCTCGACCCCGGCGACCTCATCAACACCGGCACGCCGCCCGGTGTCGCCATGGGGATGGCCGAGCCCGCGTGGGTCCAGCAGGGCGACGTTCTCACCCTGGGCATCAGCGGCCTTGGCGAGCAGCGCACGACGTTCACACCCGCGACCTGACCGCCGCGGTCAGCGAGGCGCCCTAGCCGGGGAAGTCGCGGTAGGCGTCCCAGTCGGCACCGGCGGTGAGTCCGCCGTCGATGACGATCGTCTGCCCGGTCACCCAGGACGAGGCGTCACTGGCGAGGAACACCACCGACCCTACGAGTTCCTGGGGCGTGCCCAGACGCCCCGCCGGTGTGATGTGGTCGAACCACCTCTGACGGTGTTCTTCACCCCACAGCGGTTTGGTGAACTCGGTCTTGATGACGAACGGCTCGATCGCGTTCACTCGCACGTTGTCCCGCGCCCACTCGCGCGCACAACTGCGGGT